>NZ_JAEEVD010000087.1:0-5205 GCF_016290755.1 Lachnospira sp. | reverse complement strand
TATCATTCATATCCTGATATACAATATTTTGTTCCACTACAAAGACTTCTGCTCTTGCCTTTAGTATTTCGTAAACTTCTTTTGATGTTAATTCATCAAAAGTTTTTGCTTCTATATTTGTTTTCATTTATTAGTTTCCTCTTTTTCTTGTCTTAATTTGAAATCTGATAAAAATGTTGACAAATACTGCATTTTTAGTTATCTCCGTTAATTTTTACATTACCTAATTTTGAACTAGCCTTTAAATCGCCTACATTACCGTTAATTTTTATATTTCCTACCTGGCTAGTACAGCTACCTGTTTCTATATCACAATCCTCTATCTTTACATCTCCAGTTTTTACTGAAATTGTGCAATCATCTGCTGAACCATTAGTGATTTTCACATATCCAACTGAAGAATCAATATTAAGCTTTTCTGTTGTAACTTCTGTAAGCTTTACATTTCCAACATCACTCTTAATAGCGATTTCTTCAGAATCAATATCTTCTATTTTTAAATTTCCCGCTGCTAAATCTGCATCTATCTTATCAAGTTTTGTATCCTCTGGCAAAGTAATTGTAATTACTCCTGTGTCGCTATTTAAAAATGGGATTCCTATTATCTTAGTTGAGGATTCTTCACTAACTGTTAGCTTTCCACTTTTAAGTTCCACATTTACATCACTGCCTCTTGTAAGGTTATATTTAACATTAAATTCATTACCATAAACAATCTTAATTGATGCAGCATCTATGTTAAGATCAATGCTTGAAACCTCTTCCCCTGTGAAATCCTGGCTTATACTCTTGCCAAGGGCCCCACCAATGCTATATCTAATTGCATGCATATATAAACCAATTAAAATCGCTACAAGAGTTATTGTATATAAAACAATCTTATATTTTTTCACTGCTTTATTTGACATAAATTAATCCTCCTCATCAATAAAGTTTAGCTTTAAAATCTTATTAATTAGATATGCAATAGGGAAAATAATCCATGTTATCTCCCATCTAAAGGTTAAAAAACTAATAATCAAGTATAGGCAAACTACTGTTGTTTTATATGTCTCTAAAATAATCTCTGCCTTCTTACTAGTATATTTTACGCTTGAAGCCCTTGCATGTTCCCCACTCATAGTCTTCTCATCATTGAGATTTAGGATTCTATCATAGCTGCCATTAATAGTTGATGCATAAACAATTAAAAATACACCAATTCCCACGATTAGGAATAAAAGGGCTGGAGAAATAATGTCATCATCTATAACAATTGCAGGAACTACAGATAAAATAAAGCACATAACTCCTACTGAAGTGCAAATTGTGTTAATTGTCTCAAAATTTCTCTTTCTTTCCTTAACATAATCTGTTGTTGTCATGTCGATTTTGCAGGCTTCATCTTTTATATAAGACCATTTAGAAGACTTCATTGCTGAAATGATAAATAGCGCAACTGCTACGGCTATAAAAACAAACATAAAAGATACACCAGCATTTTCTAATCTTGTTCCAAAAAGAATAGGATTAATTACACTTGTAATACATAAGAATACGCCTAAAGCTACAAGAAAAGCTGACTTAGCGCGTGAACTTAAATAAGCTATTACCTCTTCTTTTGTAAGAAATCTAGCCTTAGTATTCTCTTCTCTTTCCTTAGTTTCCTCCACTTCCTTTTCAAGACCAAGCTCACTTGCAAGTTCATCTAAGTTGCCAAACTCAGAAATTACAGTTCCAACAGCCTCATTATCTGTCTTACCTTCTGCTTTAAGCTCGTTGTATTTATCCTCCATCATTTCTAAAAGCTCTGCCTTTGCCTTCTTCACTTCATTAGTGTTAGGCAAGTTAGCAAACATAGCATCAAGATAACTTTTAATTGTCTCCATAGTATCTCCCTTCCATCGTTAATTCTAATATAATTTTATTTGAGTATTATTTAAGTTTCATTAGAAACGAATTATTTAATAACTTTTTGTAAATTTATTCACCACTTCTTTAATTAAATCCCATTCAAGACATTTCTCCTTGTAGTATTCAAGGCCTGCTTCTGTAATTCTATAATAGGTTCTCTTCTTAGCAGTTCCTTCAGAATCTTTATTAGCCACAAAGGATTCAATATAGCCATTCTTCTCTAATCGATTAAATGCTGAATATAGGGTTGTTTCTTTTATCGTATACTTCTCTTCTGAGATTTCCTTAATCTGCTTTGAAATCTCGTAACCGTAAGATGGCTCCTTTAAGAGGATATACAAAATCATAGTGTCGTTGTAACCGCGGATCACGTCACTACTTATCTCAACCATCAGATCACCTCCTATTTTTGAAAATGTATCTTAAATTTGAAAATATATCTCCTACGACTATCGTACTACGGCTGTCGTAGTACGTCTGTCAAAGTAAATATACTACGACCGTCGTAGTATGTCAACTAGAATTTCCATTATTTGTCAAGACTCGCTCGCCAGGCTATTCTCATGGCTGACTCTTCCCCAACGCTTAGAGGTGGGGGATTTCTCCGACTGAGTTAAAATGTGTCAGAGAAAGGTATGTCTTTTTTATTTCGTCAGATAGATGATATCATTTATCTGACGAAATGAAATACCAACACAATTTTATGCAAAAACCGGTGAACTAACACCCCGATTTTATGCAAAAACCGCCGAACCGACACTATGATTTTATGCAAAAATCGACAAAAACATACTCAGATTTTGTTTTTCTTGCTTGCAAAATTCAGGCAACAAAAAAGCTCCCAAAGCCAGATAAATACTGGCTTTAGAAGCTTACTAAAAATAATTAGTTCTTATGACACGGCACTTTCGTCATCAAAGTTATTGTTAATGCTTGTAACCTTATTAGCTAAATCAGCCACCTTTTCGGCCTTCTTCTTATCGAAGTATTTCTTAGTTTCAGTTGAAACCACTCCTGAAAGGGCAAGTAAGGCAATAAGGTTAGGAATTGCCATAAGACCGTTAACGATATCTGCGATTGTCCAAACTGCGCTAACTGTCATGTAAGGGCCGATGAATACGCAAGCGATGTAAATCCATCTATATACATTTACAACCTTAGTATTCTCGTTAGTTAAGTACTCAAGGCAACGCTCTGAATAGTAATCCCAACCAAGAATTGTTGTAAATGCAAAGAATACCAAGCATACCATAAGCGCGAAAGATGAAACCACTGCTGGGAATGGAAGTCCATTCTGGAAAGCAAATGTAGTAACTGCCGCACCTTCTAAACCTTCAACCTGCCAAGCACCTGTAATAATAATTGCAAGACCTGTCATTGTACAAATCATAAGTGTATCAATTACTGTACCAAGCATAGATACAAGTCCCTGCTCAACTGGCTCGTCAACCTGAGCGGCTGCTGCTGCGATTGGAGCTGAACCAATACCTGCTTCATTAGAGAAGATACCTCTTGCGATACCTTTTTGCATAGCCATAACCATTGCACCAAGTGCACCACCGGCTGCGGCTCTAAGACCAAAAGCTCCCTGGAAAATCTGAACGAAAGCATCTGGAATCTTAGTAAAGTTAAGTAAAAGGATAAGTAATCCAAATGCTATATATAAAATTGCCATAAATGGCACAACTACCTGTGCTACTGAAGAAATTCTCTTTAAACCACCAATAAGTACTAAGGCTACACAGACAGTAAGAATAACGCCTGAAACTACTGTAGCTACTGAATAATCCATACCAAGGATTGAAACTGTATTAACAGTGTTTGGATCAAAGAAGTTCTTAACTGCTGATGTAATACCATTGATCTGTGTAAATGTACCAATACCGAAAAGACCTACCATTACGCCAAATACTGCGAAAATCTTTGCAAGCCATTTCCACTTAGGGCCCATGCCCTTTTCAATATAGTAAAATGGTCCACCAATAATATGACCATCTTTTGCTTCGCTTCTATACTTAACAGCAAGCATACATTCTGCATACTTTGTGCCTGTTCCTACTAATGCTGCAAGCCACATCCAGAATAGGGCTCCTGGACCACCTGCACAAATTGCTGTTGCAACACCTACAATATTACCGGTTCCAATTGTTGCTGAAAGTGCTGTACATAGCGCTGCAAAGCTTGATACTTCACCTTGTTTACCAGACTTATCATTCTTAAACATAAGTCTAAAACCCATGCCGATTTTAGAAAATTGCATTCCGTGAAGTCTGATTGTTAGTAGCAAGCCTGTAAATAAGATTAAAACTATGAGGGGCATACCCCAAACATAGCCATCTAGAGTTACAAGAAAGTCATTAATTGAGTGTAACATAAAATAATCTCCTAAATAAATTGTTTTGATTGCTTTACCTCGTTGTCCTTTTCACATTTTCTAAATTTAGGATGGTAAGCCTTATCCTAATCAAACCGGGATATAAAAATGTGTCTAAGCTTTGGTTTACTTAACTGGGACGCAATGCTTATCGTTGATTTCACAGACCTTTATTACTCTGTTACGGTACTTCTCTTCCATTAAAGGATCTGTGTTTAGCCAAGTTTTAACAACCTCCATGGCCATAAGTCCTCCAATAATCTTAGCGCCTAAACAAAGAATGTTAGAATCTGTGTGCTGTCTTGCAAGTGTTGCACATAGGGGATCTTGGCAAACCGCTGCATAACAACCATTAATCTTATTGGCGATTAAGGCACTTCCGTAGCCTACGCCATCGCAAAAAATTCCTCTTTCACATTCACCTTTGGCTACTGCAAGACTTGCAGGGTAAACGAAATCTGAAAGGTCGCAGGATTTTTCGTCGTAGGTTCCAAAGTCTTCTACTTCGTATCCATTTTCCAATAGATACTTTTTGATTTCTTCTTTCATTGCTGTACCAGCATGATCATTAGCCATTGCTATCTTCATAAAAACCTCCTAAAAAATAAATTTTTCCCACATTATATATTTTGCTTTTTGCGAAAAATGTATTTCCAGTAAAGACATTTGTCCGCGTACCTAGTATATCATAAATTTGGGGATTTACCCATATAAAGTTGTTTTTTTATTTTAATACAATTCTTGGGACCGCTTTATTTAGACAAAAGCCTATGTTAGAATAAGGATAACTTATTAAAAAAGGAAGTGCTCGCATTAGATGCGGCTTTGCCGCGGCTCGCACACGAGTAGTGATTTGCTACGCAAATAACTACAAGAAAAAAGGAAGAGCTCGCATTAAATGCGGCTTTGCCGCGACTCGCACACGAGGAGTGATTTGA
>NZ_JAEEVD010000086.1:0-5270 GCF_016290755.1 Lachnospira sp. | reverse complement strand
ATAATTGTGATTACAGTGGTGTTAAAAATGTAGGCCCATTCTTCATCTACACATATGATGAGAGAGAACTTACTTATACAGCAGATGATGTAGAAGTAAAATTTAAAGAGGATTTTACTCCACTTAAGTCAGCTGGAACTGTTAATCCTTCATTATTAGAGGCTGTAATTAAATTAGACAATACTACTACTTATACAGTACCATCAATTGAATTATCTGATAACAAAGTAAACCCTGAAACAGGGGATGTAACAATAACAGCTAAAGTAGGTGTAGATGGTTCGTATATTGAAAAAGAAATTACAGCTGCAGTTAAAATTGAAGAATCGAGTATATATACAAGATTAAATTCTGACAAATATACAGGCGTTCAAGCTAAGACATTTACTAAGGATGATATTGCAGTAGGTTATATATTAGATGGTGTAAGCATTACAGCTTCAGATTTTGAATTAGTAGACCCATATGTAGATCCAAGTAAGGGAGATACTAAGATTACAATTTCATATGGAGGATATACTAAACAGATTGATGCAGCAAAAGCAATTACAGGAGATGTAAAAGCTAATGGTACCACAGATGTTAAAAATTTAATTACTAAGGTTTCTGATATTACACCTAAGACTCAGAGTGTAATTAATAATAATTCAATCTCAACAGTTGAAGCTGCTATTCATATTATGGAGACAGAAAAACTTGATAAGTATGTTAATGAAGCTATTGATATAGGAGATGCTAATGTTGCTGTAAAGCAGGATGGTACAGCTGCTAAATTACAAGCTAAGGTAAATACAGTTGATGCTTCTGTAATTACTAATTCATTAACACCAGAAGAAATTATCAGGGTTTTAGCAGGTGAAAAAGTTGATTTAAGATTAGAAGTTGTAGTTGATGAAACATCAGATGCTAAAGATACAACTGGTGGACAGTTAATTGAAAGCAATTTAAATACTAATGAAAGTGCATATTATTTTACAGCAGATCTTTATAAGATTTTCAATGAAGATGAAGATGGTAAGACTTCAATAACAGAATTTAGCGACCCAATTTCATTTACAATTGATATACCAGAAGAAATTAGAAATGAAGGTAGAACATTCACACTTGTTGCAAGTCATGAATTAGCTGATGGAACATTTGAAACATTCAATTTAGTTGATATTGATGATGATGATGCAACATTTACAGCATCAACAACTAAGCTTTGTACAATGGCTTTAGTATATGCTGATGAAGAAGTTGTAGAGGCACCTGTAATTGAGGCACCTATTATAGAACCAGAAGTTGTATTAAATGACGGAGATGTATCTCCTCAGACTGCAGATCTTAGAAATGTATTATGGACATTTATAATTACTGTAAGTGCAGGAGCAATATTAGTTGTAGCATTTAGGAAAGAATTCCAATAATAGGGTTACACTATATTAAAAGGGCAGAGAGACATTTTATATGTCTCTTTGCTCTTTTTGTTATATATTCTTTAAGAATAAAATTGACAATATACTAAAAATACTTTAAAATTAAATTAGCAAAGGATGTGAAAAATTAAAGAGATATATGCTGATTTTTTTTAGGGGGCGTTATTATGAATAAGCGTACTTATAAAGGAATAATTGGCGGATTAAAAGCATTAATAGGGATTGTATTAATGCTTAGTTTTGTTGTGTATTTTAATGTGTCGCAAGCCTGCGCAAATACACCTAGCGGCTATGATAAATTAACATCTAGTGATCAAATTAGCGTCGTATTTAAAGACGGTATATCTACTAATCTTGAAGTGAGGGCAATTCTTCCAAAGAACTTGATTGTTTCATATACAATAAATGGGAAAACTACAACAACTACAGATTTTGTAATGGTTGATGATATTGTAGCTCCTTTAAAGGGTGATTATACAATTACTATTAAACTAGGTTCTGTCACTAAAGTTGTTGTTGCAGCCCTTAATATATCTAATAGTGAAAGCTTAGATTTGTATTTAAATGATCAGATTGAAAATGGGAACATTAAATTTCAATTAGATGGAATCACCCTAAATACCACTGAAACCGATTTGATAAAATATGCCCTGACAGAGGATGAAATCCAGAAAGTTCTTGAGGGTAGCAGTCTATCTTTCTTAATTGAAATCGATACAGATAATGATGAAATCAATAGAGAAACTGCTGGTGGAAAGGCAATTCAGGGCTTAATTAATGGTAGCAATAAGGCCAGCTATTTTAAGCTTAGTCTTATTAAAGTAATAGATGGAGAGAAAATATATGTAAATGAATTAACAAAAGCTATTAGTATTACATTTGACCTACCAAAAACTTTACTTGAGAAGTCATCTAACTTTAGTATACTTGCCAGTCATACTCTTGAAGATGGAACTATTGAGACATTTGAATTAAAGGATATGGATAGTGAAAATGAGACATATACTATTGTTACAAGTAAATTTTGTACAATGGCTTTTGTCTATGAAGATAGTGAACTAACAAGCTCTGATCTTGTAGTTGATAATTCTTCTAATAATACTTATGAAAATGTTACAAATGAAATAACTTATAACGTACCAGTTACCTTTGATAATAAGTTAGATTTTCATCTTTTGCTTGCTGTATCTTTTATCTCTTTATTAGTTGTTATCATTAAATATAAAGCCAGAGTAGATTAAAATTTTCTTGAATAATCATAGTTGCTGATATATAATTATATACGCGATTATTGGAATTTTAAGAGAATAGTGTATTTTTGCAGCTCGCCAATAGTCTTAGAATCGTAAAACTTTAATTAGTTTGGAGGATTAGTAGATATGAAGAGAACATATGCAATTAAAATTAAAAGTTCTAAGCTCTTAAAGACAGAAGAGCAGATTAAAGAAGTAGAAGATAGAATTAAGGAAACAGCTAGCGAGTGTAAGTCTGTTGAATTATCTGATGAAGGTCAGATTGCAACTGTAGAAGTTGAGAAGGTAGAAGATTTCGTTGCTGCTCTTAATGCAGTAGTTAACGTTTTTAGAAAGATTGATGATAAATCTGAAGTTTCATATAAGTTTGGTTTAAATAATAATTAATATAATCAATCTTACTTGATAGATTTTATAAGCCTGCAATCAAAGTTGCAGGCTTTATTTATGAAAGGAAATTACAATGGCTGATAAGAAGTTAATTGAAGAAATTAATAAAAGAAGAACCTTTGCGATTATCTCCCATCCTGATGCTGGTAAGACAACTCTTACAGAGAAGTTCTTGCTTTATGGAGGAGCAATTAATCTTGCAGGTTCGGTAAAGGGTAAGAAAACTGCTAAACATGCGGTTTCTGACTGGATGGAAATCGAGAAGGAGAGAGGTATTTCAGTTACATCTTCTGTTTTACAGTTTAATTATGATGGTTTCTGCGTTAATATCCTTGATACTCCTGGACATGAGGATTTCTCAGAGGATACATATCGTACACTTATGGCAGCAGATTCTGCGGTCATGGTTATTGATGCTTCTAAGGGTGTTGAAAAGCAGACAATTAAGCTTTTCAAGGTTTGTGTTATGAGACATATTCCTATTTTTACATTCATTAACAAGATGGATAGAGAAGCTAAAGATCCATATGAATTATTAGACGATATTGAAAATGTACTTGGAATTTCTACATGTCCTATTAACTGGCCAATTGGTTGCGGTAAGGAATTTAGAGGTGTATATAGCCGTAAGGAAAGAGAAGTTTCACTTTTTAAGGCTGCTATGAATGGTCAAAAGGAAGTAGAAACAGAAGTGGTTTCTATTGATGATCCAGCTCTTCTTGGTGAAATTGGTGATACTTTTAAGGAAAAGCTTGATGAAGATATTGAACTTTTAGATGGCGCAAGTGCTGAATTTGATTTAAGAGAAGTACAGGCAGGGAACTTAACTCCTGTATTCTTTGGTTCAGCCCTTACTAACTTCGGTGTTCAGACCTTCCTTGAACACTTCCTTGATATGACAACAACACCACTTGCAAGACATTCATCAGAAGGTGACATCGACCCTGTAGAAGAGGACTTCTCAGCATTTGTCTTTAAGATTCAGGCTAATATGAATAAGGCCCATAGAGATAGAATTGCCTTTATGAGAATTTGTTCTGGTAAGTATGAAGCAGGTATGGAAGCTAATCATGTTCAGGGTGGTAAGAAGATTCGTCTTTCACAGTCTACTCAGATGATGGCTTCAGAGCGTCATATTGTAGAAGAGGCTTATGCCGGTGATATTATTGGTGTATTTGATCCAGGTATTTTCTCAATCGGTGATACAATTTGTAAGTCTAATAAGAAGTTTGCATATGATGGTATTCCTACATTTGCTCCAGAACATTTTGCTAGAGTAAGACAGATGGATACAATGAAGAGAAAGCAGTTTATCAAGGGTATAAATCAGATTGCCCAGGAAGGTGCTATCCAGATTTTCCAGGAATACAACACTGGTATGGAAGAAATCATCGTTGGTGTAGTTGGTGTACTTCAGTTTGAAGTTCTTGAATATAGACTTAAGAATGAATATAACGTAGATATTAAGCTTGAACCACTTCCATATGAATATATTAGATGGATTGAGAACCCAGAAGAGGTTAATGTTGACCGCTTAGTTGGAACATCAGATATGAAGAAGATTAAGGATTTAAAGGGCAACCCATTACTTGTATTTGCTAACAGCTGGTCTGTTAACATGGTGCTTGAGCGTAATGAAGGACTTAAATTATCAGAATTTGGTAAGAATAATTAGTTTGGTGCCAAGTCTTGTGAGTTAGACTTTGATTAATGTGTGGCTAGGAGAGAATAATGAGCGAGAATAATAGACTAGTAAGCGTAGTTGTACCAATTTACAATGGCGCTAGCTACATAGATAAATGCGTAACTAACCTTCTTAATCAAACTTATAAGAATCTAGAAATTATAATGATTAATGATGGAAGTAGTGACAATAGTTTAGAGCTTTTAAAGGGATATTGTGCGAAATATCCAAACATCAATGTGATCACTAAAGATAATTCGGGAGTAAGTTCTACAAGAAATCTTGGCATTAAGATGGCCAAGGGTGACTATATTTATTTTTATGATGTGGATGATGATATTGAATCAACAACCATTGCAGACAACATGGCCCTCATTGGCGACAAGGACGTGGACATTCTCTACTTTGGTTTCTGGTATCACATCCTATCTGAGAATAGAATAAAAGAGACCAATATTAAATCGGCTTTTGAAGGAAATGGACATGAATTCTTTAATAATGCCTTTACCGATTTAATGCAAAACG
>NZ_JAEEVD010000085.1:0-5296 GCF_016290755.1 Lachnospira sp. | reverse complement strand
CCTTTTCCCATCTAAGGCCGAGGGTTTTGGTATGCCGGTACTTGAATTAATGAAGTTTAACAAGCCTATTATTGTAAGTAATCTTAGTATCTTTGATGAAATCGTGGGAGATTGCGTTAATAGATTTGATATACATACTAGCGAACAGGGCCAGATTGAGAACCTTTCAGAGGCAATGTGTGATTACAATATGATAGTTGATACTAGAGAATATAAAAAGGTTCTTGCTAGATACTCGCCAGATAAGCTAGGTTTGGTGGTATCTGAGTTTATTGAGATTTGTACAGGTATGGTTAAGATTACAGATGCTAGGAAATAATGAATTGATCATAAACAGCAGGAGAGAAAAATGAGCTTAGAAAGTATAATTTTAAAACTTGGAGAAGGCCTTCGACCGGTTATTACTAAAGTAGTGCCAATGAAGGTTTTAAGCAGAATGAAAGCATCGGTTGTTAATAAAGCCAGCGCCAATGTGGCAGCAGAAGGCTTTTTGCCATACGACCCTAAGAGCTTTCCTTATGGCGTTAATTTAGTTGGTAATATTAAAGGAGACAACGGTCTTGGTCAGAGCGCAAGAATAGCAGCAAAGCTATTAAAGACAGGGGAGGTTCCTTATGTTATTAGGGATTTCTTCGTTCCACCAGGAGGCTCAAGAACTAATACAGAATATGCCAGCGAAGTAATTAATGAGGACGGTAAGAACGGCGGCAAGGTAAGCCTAGATCAGATGCCTTACGGAATTAACTTAATAGATGTTAATGCCTCAGAGTTTACTCTTTGCTATATGAACATGGGTAAAGAGATGTGGGATAGACACTATAATATTGGCTTTTGGGCTTGGGAAGTGGAAGATTTTCCAGAGGAATGGCTACCAGCCTTTAACTTAGTTGATGAAGTATGGACACCATCAGAATTCGTTTCAAATGTCCTTAGAAAATATACTGATAAGCCAGTAATGACAGTGCCACACTGTATTGAATTAAAGACAGATAGTAACTGCGATAGAAAGTTTTTTGGCCTACCTGAAGATAAGTTCTTATTTATGGTAAGTTTTTCTAGCGGCAGCGTAATGGAGCGAAAGAATCCGCTTGCTGCAATTAAAGCGTTTAAAGAAGCATTTTTACTAAATCCACAGGAAATACATGAAAATGTATCAACTGAGGGTGTGGGTAACATTATTGATTCTCAGATTCGTGAGGCCATTAAAGAAGGCACAGTTCTTGGTGGCAAGAAGGAAGGCTATAACGGAGTCGGTCTTGTAATAAAGATTAGCGAGCCAGAGTTATCTGAAAAAGACGCGGATATTCTAGCTTCCATACTAACACCTGAGGAGCAGGAAAATGTATATATCATCAAGGGCACTTCAGGTAAGGAAGAGATGAACTCCCTTGTGGAATGCGTAGATGCTTATGTTTCCCTTCATAGAGCTGAAGGCTTTGGTCTTGTAATGGGAGAGGCCATGTATCTTGGAACTCCTTGTATTGCCACTAATTGGTCAGGCAATGTGGAATTCATGAATTCTAATGTAGCTTGTATGGTAGATGCTAAGCTTATTGAACTTGATAGAGACCTAGATCCTTTTAAGAAGGGCTATAAGTGGGCAGACGCAGATGTTTCAGAGGCAGCAGCCTACATGCAGAAGCTCGTATACGATAAGGCCTACTATAACAGAATCAAGCAGGCAGCTTATGAGCATGCTAGAACATACTTGGCTTATGAAAATGTGGCTAAGAAGGTTAAGGATAGAATAGATAAGATTAGTGGGGTAAACTAAAGCAATTATTATTTAAAGGGATATATGTAAGAAGGTATTGGAAATGGATAAGGAAGAGAAGAAGGATAATAGCAGTGTAAAATCGCCTGTATGGGCATATGTAAGATCGGTAGTTTTTATACTTGGTTTAGTGGCTTTCGTTTGGATATGTAATTTTGCATTGATAGGAGATAGCTATGTTAAATACATTATTACAGCTGCTGACAGAGGTTATGATCTTAATGAAGATGGAAGCCAGATGGGAGATACAGTAGGCTTTGACACAGTTATACTTGGTGGCAGCCATGGTAGATGTGCCATTGACCCATTTATTGTGGATGAAGTATTAGACACTAACTCCATCAATCTTTGCATTCCTGGAGAAACAGTTAAGGATTCCTATTATTTATTATTAGAAGCAGCTAAGAATAATGATGTTAAAAGGGTTATCTTAGATGTGGACTATCAGTACTATTTAGGAGACCAGACAGGAGGGGCTTTTGATAGAGCCTTTATATATTACCAGTTATCTTGGAGTTCACCAGTTAAGTGGTTATATATGATAGAAGATGGCAATGTCTTAGATATTAGAAATGCAATTTCAATGAGAAATAACTATCATTATTCCCTTGATTATATTAAGGAAAATGTTGAATATAAATTAACTCATGACAATAATTACAATATATATAAGTTAAGAGAAACAGATTGTCCAGGAACCTATAAGGGAAAAGGTTTTTATTACACACCTAGATGCGAATTTAATAGTGCTTTTGGGGATTGTCATGCAGAAGACTATGACCAGCCAGTACATAAGGTTCCAAGAGCGTATTTTGAAAAGATTAAAAAGTTTTGTGATGAAAATGGAATAGAACTAGTATGTGTTTATTCACCAATCTCAACAGATTCAAGAAGCATAATTGATATGGATAAGGTTCATGAAACAATGTCCGATTTTTTCAATGAATATGATGTGACCTTTATAGATTATAACGAGGTGGATTCAAGTATACTTGATTGCTCAAAGGATAATTATCTAGATGCAGAAGGTCATATGTGTGGAGATTTCGCGGAAGTTTATTCGAAATTACTCTCTACTAATATCAAGAGTCTTCAGACGGAAAGCTGTGAAGAATTGATTAATGAATTATATGGGAAGGTGGATTAACTATGTCATTTTTAAAAGTTTCCTTTTTCTTATTTTTAATAGTAGGAGCAATTATATATTATATAATTCCAAAGAAATTACAGTGGGTTTGGCTACTCGTATTAAGCTTTATTTATTACTTTAGCTTTAGTATTCCTTGTAGTTTAGCCCTAGTTTATATAACAACAATAATTTATGTTGCAGGCCGTTTTATTACAAAACTAGAAAACGACAGAAAAGCAGCAATAAAGCCAGAAGGTGTGAAATTATCTAAGGATGAGAAAAAGATAATAAAAGAAAAGTACACTAGAAAGAAAAAGATAGTTGTGGCTGTTGCCCTTATCTTTGCCTTTGGTTTACTTGCTGTTATTAAGTACTCAGACTTTGCAGTTACAAACTTTAATAGAGTCTTTGGTTCTTCTTATAAGAGTCCAATCTTTGTGCTACCTCTAGGTTTATCCTTCTTTACATTTCAGGCAGTTAGCTATGTAATAGATGTTTACCAAGGAAAATGTAGTGCGGAAACAAATTACTTTAAGATGCTCCTCTTCGTATCTTTCTTCCCTCAGATTATGCAGGGTCCTATTGGAAGATATGACCACTTTGTGGAAGGTGGCTTGTTTAGTGAACATGAGTGGGATTTAAAAAGAGCTCAGTTTGGTATTCAAAGAATCGGCTGGGGTTTATTTAAGAAACTTGTCCTTGCAGATAGAGCAGGGGTTGTAGTTTCAACAGTTACTGCAAATGTAGCTGCTTATGGCGGTTTTACTAATGTAATTACATTACTTATGTATTCAATTCAGTTATACATGGATTTTTCAGGTGGTATCGACATTGTTATAGGTGCTGCACAAATCTTTGGTGTAACTATGGATGAAAACTTCAGACAGCCATACTTTAGTAAGTCTATTGGTGAGTTCTGGAGAAGATGGCATATAAGCCTTGGTGCTTGGATGAAGGATTACATTTTCTATCCTTTCTCTTTAACTAAAGCAATGAATAACTTGGGTAAATGGGGAAGAAAACACTTCGGAAAGCACTTTGGAACAGTAATTCCAATCTGTCTTGCCAATTTACTGATCTTCTTTATTGTAGGTGTTTGGCATGGCGCTGAGTGGAGATATATCTGTTATGGTATTTATAATGGTGTGATTATTGCTGTTAGTGCAGCACTTAAGCCTTACTTTAAGAAGGGCTTAGAAGTTTGTCACATTAATGCTAAGGGAAAGTTTTGGAGCGTGGTCTCTATAATTAGAACTTTCATCTTAGTAAATATCGGCTGGATTTTTGATATATGTGCAGGTGGAATGAGTGATTGTGCTACCTTTTTTAAAGGGTTATTTAGCAATTATAGTTTAGAGCAATTATCAACAGGTTACATTACAAGTTTTGGCTTGGCTATGTATGACTATGCTATACTAGTAGCTGGTTGCCTTGTGGTACTTTTGGTGAGTGTCTTTAAGGAGAGAGGAATTGTTATAAGAGAAGCTCTTGGAACTAAACCGCTAGTTGTTAGATGGGCAGTGTATTATATTGTGTTTGCATGTATATTGGTACTTGGTTATATTGGTAAAAGTGGTTGCTTTATGTATGCATTGTTTTAGGGTAGTTGATTAAAAACTTTACTAGTGGTAATATTAGTCGGCAATCAACAATGGTAATTAAACCTGTAGTGTGATAAAATAAATTAAATTTTGCAATTTTATAATTTAGGAGGAAGTTGTGAAACAGTTAGTAGAGATATATGAATATCGTCAGATGATTTTTAGTTTAGTTAAAAAGGATTTACGAGGAAGATATAAAGGTTCTATATTAGGATTCTTCTGGACATTTCTTAATCCATTATTACAGTTATGTGTATTCACATTAGTTTTCTCGATTATTATGAAAGCTAGTTATGAACAGTATTATTTATTCTTATTCGTTGCTCTTGTGCCTTGGATGTTCTTTGCATCTAGTGTTCAAGATGGTTCTACAAGTATTCTAAGAGAGAAAGATATGGTTAAGAAGATATATTTCCCAAGAGAAGTTTTACCAATTGCAACTGTAACAAGTGGTTTTATTAATATGCTTCTTACATTTATCGTAATCTTTGTAGTACTTATCTTTAGTGGCAGAGGTATTAATTTCTTAGCTCTGTTATGTTTACCAGTAGTTATGATAGTACAATATGTGTTATGTTTAGGTATCGCATTGATTGTTGCCTCTCTTACAGTTTATTTAAGAGATTTACAGTATATATTAGGAATTCTTACAATGGCATTACAGTATATGACACCAGTTATGTATGGTAGTGATATGGTTCCAGATTGGGCACTACCAATCTTTAACTTAAATCCATTAACACCTATTATTGCTATCTATAGACAGATTCTTTACTATAAGCAGGTTCCAGG
>NZ_JAEEVD010000039.1:0-23988 GCF_016290755.1 Lachnospira sp. | reverse complement strand
TAAGGACCCCAAATTTCATTATTATTATATACATTAGGTTCAAACCAAAAACCTGAGCCTAAAATTCCATCATAGGTACTTACAATCGATTTTAAAGACTGCTCTAAATCTTCTGCCGAAGCTGTTTGATATAAATTCTGTCCTGTTGCTGCTTCTGCATTAGCTGTTGAAAAAATGTCCATAAGGATAGTATTAATATTATAAGCTTCTCCATTTAAAGATGTTTCCATTAATTCCTCATTACTTTTAATTAATTCCGATCTTGCTAAATTAGCACTTACTATTGTAAGTATAATCATTGCCAAGATAATTGTTGGTATAAGAAGGCACAGTAATTTGGTACTAATGTGTTTAAACTTCATAGAAAAAAAACCCCTATTTCACATATATATTTTATTGTCATCACGTTTAATACAGTAAAGTAATTATACCATTCATTAATAAAATATACAATGAAACAAGGGGGCATGTTTTTTAACTTACACATTTATATGAAGTAAATCAAACATTCTAAATTTTGCTAGTTACAAAGATCTTTTACAACTTCAGAAGCCATAATTAAACCTGCAACCGAAGGCACAAATGCAATACTTCCAGCAACTGGTCTCTTTTTTGTCTCTTCATATTCCTTTTGTAAAAGGGCCTCATCTACTTCAGGCTTTATTGCCTCCTCTTTAGAATAAACCACCTTTAAATTCTTTATGCCTCGCTTCTTTAATTCGCGTCTCATAACCTTAGCAAGAGGACATACGGATGTTTTAAAAATATCTGCAACCTCAAACTTAGTAGGATCTAATTTATTACCAGCACCCATAGCACTAATTACAGGTACATCTACTCTCTTAGCTTCCTCAATAATTGATAGCTTAGCAGTTACAGTATCCACTGCATCCACCACGTAATCATACTGGCTAAAATCAAATTCATCTTTATTATCAGGTAAATAAAAACACTGTCTTGCAACCACTGTGCAATCAGGATTAATATCCTTAATTCTTTCCTTAAAGGCTTCTACCTTGCTTTGACCCACTGTCTTAGTTGTGGCAATAATCTGTCTGTTAATATTAGATTCACTAACCACGTCTTTATCAACGATTTCAATATAGCCTACTCCTGAACGAGCTAGGGCTTCTACAACATAGCCACCAACACCGCCAACGCCAAAGATAAGCACCTTTGCATTAGTTAGCTTTTCAAAGCCTGTGGCACCCACTAAATTCTTAGTTCTTTCAAATCTTCCCATTACTGTGCTCTCCCTACAAGCATTGCTAATAAGTAAACCACTAAATCAGCAGCAACAATTGTTGCACCTACTGGAGTTGATAGAAGGATTGATGCAAATATACCTACTAAGGCACAGATTACCGAAATAATAGCCGATGCAATTACAACTCCCTTAAACTGGTTAATTACTCTCATAGCTGAAAGCGCTGGGAAAATAATTAATGCTGAAATAAGAAGTGAACCTACTAAATTCATACCTATTACAATAACTACTGCAATTAAAACTGCAATTAAGAGATTGTAGAGGTCTGTTTTAGTGCCTGTTGCCTTTGCAAAATTTTCATCAAAAGTAACAGCAAAAATCTTATTATAAAAAACAACAAAGGTCAGTATTACAACAATTGATAATACTATACACATAACAACTTCTGACTTTTTTAGAGTTAAAATTGATGTAGAACCAAAAAGTGTTGTACATACATCCCCGGATATATTAGCTGAAGTTGAAAATACATTCATAAGTAAGTAACCAATCGCAAGGGATGAAACTGATAACATTGCAATGGCTGCATCTCCCTTTATCTTAGCATTCTGTCCTGTTCTAAGTAAAAGAATCGCAGCAATAATAGTCACTGGCAAAATCAATATATTATTATTAGATAATTTCATTACTGATGCCACTGCCATAGCTCCGAAAGCTACATGAGAAAGGCCATCACCAATAAAGGAATATCTCTTTAATACAAGTGTTACACCAAGAAGTGATGAACAAAGGGCAATTAAAACTCCTACGATAATTGCATATCTAACAAAAGAGAAATTTAGATAATAAATGAGTGTATTAATTAATTCCATTATCTTTCTCCTTTCCTTCATTCTCTATTCCGAAAGCGCAAAGTTCGCCATCGAATTCTTTTCTTGCTGTACTAGCCATATAATCTTTTGTCTTACCAAAGAACTTCTGTGTCTGGTTTACTAGTAGAATCTTGCTAGAATAACGAATAGCCGATGGCATATCATGGCTTACCATAATAATTGTAAGACCTTCGTCATTAAGTTGCTTAATAAGCTTATAGAAATCTTCTGTAACCTTAGGATCTAGACCTGTTACAGGTTCATCAAGTACAAGTAATTTTGAAGTTGCACATAAAGCTCTAGCAAGTAAAACTCTCTGCTTTTGTCCGCCTGAGAGGTTACGATAACATTTTTTCTTTAAATCCAAAATGTCCATTTTTTCCATAGCTCTTTGTGCAATCTTCTTTTCTGTTTTTGTATAAAATGGACGTAGTCCACTCTTTGATAAAAGTCCAGAAAGGACTATCTCCTCTACTGAGGCAGGAAAGTCCTTCTGAACGATAGTATGCTGTGGTAAATAGCCTATTTCATAAGGCATGAGGCCATCCATATAAGATAGTTCACCTGAAACTGGCTTTATAAGATGAAGCAAAGTCTTCATAAGAGTACTTTTACCTGCTCCATTCTCCCCAATAATACATAGATAATCTCCCTCATTCACAGTAAAATTAAGGTCTGTCGCTACTGCCCTACCTTCATATCCTACTGCTAATTTTTCAACCTTAATAATAGACATATTATACTTCCTTTCATGTCCTTATTATACAAAAAATATTAATTTAGAGCTTCCTTTAAAACTTCTAAATTGTCTTGCATAATAGAAATATATGTAATTCCATCCTTAACATCATCTGCTGTAACAGACTGCATAGAATTAAGTACTGCCTTAGTAGCTGATGTTTTTGACTGCTCTATTACTGTATCAGCAATCTTTCCATCAGAATTCTCAATTATAAGAACTTTGCTAAGTCCTAATTCCTTTAACTTTTCTGCTAAGAATGCAATTGTTTCAAAGCTTGCTTCTGTTTCTGCTGAACAACCAACAAAAGCAGCGTAATAATCCAAATTATAATCTTCAACTAAATATCTAAATGGAAATCTATCACCAAATAATAATGTCTTCTGACTTGCAATATCAATTACTGCTTGATACTGGGCATCAAGACTTGCTAATTGTGCCATATACATTGCGCTATTCTGTACATAAGTTTCTTGATTAGCTTCATCCATTTCAGAAATCTTATCTGTCAATTGAGAAACTATTGTTTGTGCATTCTTTAAAGATAACCAAACATGTTCATCGTATTCAACTTCATCCTCTTCGCTATCTTCTTCCTCAGCCTGCATTCCTTCTTTGATTTCTTCTTCAACCACTTCATCATCTAGGATTTCCATTAAGTTTACTGCTATCTGCTTCTTGTTTACCGCCTCAGATGTTGCATCTTCTGCCCATTCATCTGACTCTCCGCCAACATAAATAAACATATCTGCGTCAGATATTAATGCGATATCTGCTGTTGTTGGCTGGAAACTATGAATGTCAGTTCCCTGATCTAAAAGAAGTGTTACATTTACATTATCATTATCACCTACGATATTCTTAACCCAGTCATAAATTGGGAAAATTGTGCAAACGATTTCGTACTTAGCATCATCATTTGAAGATGACTGTAAATGTGAATTCTTCACACTGCCGCAAGCTACTAACGAACTAACTGCAAGTGTTAAAACTAAAGCTAATGTTACAATATTCTTAAAAATGGATTTCATGTCTTAACTCCCTTTCTATGAGTGACTAGCATGAACATGATGGTCACAGGTACAAATACCTGCTTTATGTTCTTGTTCATTATGGCAAGCATAGACGCCTTCTTTCTCAGCCTCTAACCTGCAATTTGAACAAACTCCCATTAAAACCGATTCTTTGCAATCGAGGCTAAATCCCATCTTATCACTAACATAGCTATATAAAATGTTCATTAGATCTTCCTCTAGATGTATAACATGACCACAAATCTTACATTGTAAGTGGAGATGTTTACAACAAGAATCCCCCTTCTCAGTGTATGAATAAAAGGCGCATCCATCTGAGACATTCTTAGATTTTAATAGTTCTCCCTTTTCACTCATCTTATCTAAGTTTCTATAAATTGTTGCTAAGTTAACGTTATTACCGTTATCCTTTAAAAATTGGTAAACTTCTGCAGCTGTTACCCTTTCATCACAATGATTCTTAAAATAATCCAAGATACAATCTCTTGCTTTTGTTTTATATTCTTTCATATTCTATTCCTCATTAGATCAAGCTTACGCTTGTAATCCTTTATGTTATAATATACGACTGTGTTTTATCGACGCAAATAATATTATAATACATAAAAAATAATTTGCAAACCTTTTGCATTTTAACACCGAGCATTTTTATTGTCAATAATTTTTGCGAATAATTTGCATATTGTAGTGATTTTACATCACTACCCAACGCCCGCTCATTGGCGAAGCCAATTTTAATGCGGGCTTTCCACACATGTTGCAATTTTACATCACTACAAATAACAAGGCGCTACTTTACTTCAACCTCGTATACAGTCTCTTCTCTATACTCTTCCCCGGCCCTTAAAACCACTGATGGGAAGTTCTCATGATTAATAGCATCTGGATAACCCTGACATTCTAGGGCCACGCCTGCTCTATCTATATAGTTAACATTTTCCTTAGCAGGACGACTACCAGAGAGATAGTTTCCTGTGTAGACCTGAAGTCCCGGCTGTGTTGTTGAAATAGTTAGCTTTATTCCGCTTTCCTTGCTTTCTAATACGCAAGCTTTATTAAGTTCATGCAAATTACCATTTATGCACCAGTTTCTATCTAAACCTTTAGCCCACTTAATCTGATCGTAATCTGAGTTGACATTCTTTCCTATTTCAGTAGCTTCTCTGAAATCCATAGGAGTGTTAGCTACTGGAAGGATTCTTCCATCTGGGATTGTCTTTTCATTTGCCCAAACAAAATTATCGGCATTGATTGTTAGTAAATGTTTCTCAATAGTGCCTGCGGCATGACCATTTAAATTAAAATAGGCATGATTAGTTAAATTCACAATTGTGTCCTTAGATGTATGTCCTAAATATTCAAGCTTAAGGCCTGTGCTTGTAAGAGAATATTTCACATCTAAGCTTAGTTCACCGGGATAGTTTTCCTCCATATCAGGACTTGTAATATGAAATGTTACGCTATCCTCAGTGTGCTCCTTAATATCCCAAGCCTTCTTTCCAAAGCCCACCTTTCCACCGTGGCTAGAATTTCCGGCATTATTCTTATATAAATGATAAGTTTCACCATTTAGCTTAAAGCTGGCGTTAGAAATTCTGTTAGTACATCTACCAACGATGCAGCCAAAGCACTTATCCTGTAAAATGTAGTCTTCTAATGTATCAAAACCTAAGACAATATCTAATTTATTCCCCTTATTATCTACTGTCTCGAAACTATTTAATATTGCGCCGTAGCTTATAAGCTTGGCCTTAAAATGTTCATTCTTAATCTCTACTAAAAATACTTCTTTGCCATCTGGCATAAATCCAAAATTAGTAATCATAATAAAACCTCCAAAATAAAAAACCAATCGCAAGTGTAATTATACACTAGCGACTGGTTTGATTTATACATATTTAATGTTCTATTACGACAAAAATACTAATTAACGTACGCTTGCAGCGATTGCCTTAGCTTCAGCTGTCATTTCCTTAATCTTATCGAATTCGCCAGCCTTGATTAAGTCGCCCTTAACCATCCAAGAACCACCACAGCAGAAGATCTTATCGCATTCAAGATATTCTGTAATGTTCTTAGCGTTGATACCACCTGTAGGCATAATTCTTACGTTAGTGTAAGCTGCTGTCATAGCCTTGATCATCTTAAGTCCACCTGCTGCTTCAGCTGGGAAGAACTTAACTCTTGTAAGACCTCTCTTAACTGCCTGAGCAAGCTCAGAAGGAGTAACGATACCTGGGCAAACAGGGATCTTCTTCTCTAAACAGTAATCAACGATTTCTGGATCAAAACCTGGAGCAACGATCATTTCTGCACCTGCTGCTACAGCTCTATCTACCTGCTCTGTTGTAAGAACAGTACCAGCGATAAGTAACATCTCTGGGTAAGCCTTCTTGATTTCTCTGATTGATTCTTCAGCTGCTGCTGTACGGAATGTAACTTCAGCACATGGGATACCACCTTCAACTAATGCCTTAGCAAGAGGTACTGCATCCTTTACATCATTTAATACTACGACTGGAATAACACCAAGTTCTTCCATCTTCTCACAAATATCTGCCATTATTATATTATCCTCCTTTAATTATAATTATAGGCTTTAGGTATTATAGCATACTTTCATCCAAGGTAAAACGTATTTTTTTCAATACTTTAGTTAAATACAATATTAATTTATTGACTTTGGCTTATTAGCACGTTACTATGACATAGTGAAACTTTACTCATTTGGCATAATTTACCCTTTGTGATAACATTATTCTTCCGTAGATTATGCACTTGCTTTTGATATAAATTTTAATATCAATAAGTAAAGTTACATTATATATACATTATTTAAATTTAAGAAGGGAGACTTATACTTATGACAGCACAAGTATGTTTGATAATTACAATTGCCCTCTATCTTGTAATGATGATTGTAGTTGGAATTATTTTCTCAAAAGGTAACGAAGACACTGGCGATTTCTACTTAGGTGGTAGAAAGTTAGGCCCCTTTGTAACTGCCATGAGCGCCGAGGCCTCTGATATGAGTAGCTGGTTACTAATGGGTATCCCAGGACTTGCATATATTTCAGGTCTTGCAGATCCATTTTGGACAATCCTTGGTTTAGCCCTAGGTACTTATCTTAACTGGCTCTTTGTAGCAAAGAAAGTACGAAAGCAAACTGAAATTCTTGGAGCAATTACAGTTCCTGAGTATTTCTCAAAGCGTTTTGGAGATAAGAAAAATATCTTAACTTGTATTTCAGCTTTAATTATTGTTGTTTTCTTTATTCCATATACAGCATCAGGTTTTGCCGCATGCGGTAAGCTTTTTAATACATTATTTGGCGTAAACTATTTACTCGCCATGGTTGTTAGTGCAATTATTATTGCGCTTTACTGTACAATGGGTGGCTTTAAGGCCGTTTGTACTACAGACCTTATTCAGAGTATCTGTATGACAATTGCCCTATTTATTGTTATTTTATTTGGTATTAATCAGGCCGGTGGTCTTGATGCAGTAATTGATAATGCTAAGGACTTACCAGGTTTCTTTAGTATTACATCTGTTCATGATGCTACTACTAACAGCGCCTCACCTTATTCAGCAATCACTGCAATTTCAATGCTTGCTTGGGGTCTTGGTTACTTTGGTATGCCACATATCCTTATTAGATTTATGGCTATTGGAGATGTTAATAAGATTAAAACTTCAAGAAGAGTTGCTAGCGTGTGGGTAGTTATTTCCATGGCAGTAGCACTTCTTATTGGTATTGTAGGTCTAGGAATGAGTGCAACAGGCGTTATTCCTACATTTAATAATACAGCCGACTCAGAAAGAGTTATTATTCATATTGCAAATTTAATGAGTAGTTATGGTTTATTCCCAGCAATTATTGCAGGTCTTATCCTTGCAGGTATTCTTGCTGCTACAATGTCCACAGCTGACTCACAGCTTTTAGCCTCTGCTTCAGCTATTTCTTCAGATTTAATTCAAACATTCTTTGGAAAAAAATTATCTGACGAAGTCTCAGTAAAGGTTGCTAAGATTACTGTAGTTTTAATTTCTGTAGTTGCTATCTTTATTGCAAGAGATCCTAATAGTTCTGTATTTTCAATTGTTTCCTTTGCATGGGCAGGTTTTGGTGCGGCCTTTGGACCAGTAGTTTTACTTGCACTTTTCTGGAAACGTTCAACTAAGGAAGGAGCACTTGCTGGTATGATTACAGGCGCAATTGTTGTATTCCTTTGGAAATATGTTATTAGTGGACTTGGTGGTGCATTTGCAATTTACGAATTATTACCAGCATTTATTATTGCTTTAATTGTGAATGTAATCGTGAGCCTTTGCACTAAGGCTCCTACAGATGTGGTTAAGAAGCTATCTTAAATTAGATATTATATATTGTAAAAAATAGACATTTTAATTTTGTAAAAAAAGGACATAAGAATCAAAATAATTGATTCCTATGTCCTTTTCATTCTAGTCTTCAACATCGTCATCTAAATGACTAAATGGATTATAGCTCTTATCGTTTCTGTCCTCATCTGGAGCATCATCTAATTTAGCATACTTAAAGAGTTTCTCGATTTCATCAAGATCTTCATCCTTCTTATTCTTAAAAATTTCATCCATTGGATTCATAAACTTACCGCCTTTCCCTAAAATATATCTGAAAACGCTTTTTCTATATTTAAATAGTAAAGCATATAATAACAGATTTTAATTTCAATGTAAAATTGCTTCAGTATCATCACCAGGTGTCTTTTTTACGTGATTACCAACTATTTCCGATACATCTTTATTATAATTCATTTCTCTTTTTTCTTCTAACTCTATTTATATGTCTTTCGAATTCTCCATTTTTTAATAATTCCATAATTAAGTATTGCTCAAAAATAGGTACTGTACATGAATAAAAGCCTAATTTTTTCTTAAATTCTTCAATCAAATTATTAGGTAATATCATATATCCTATACGCATAGACGGTGCAATTGTTCGTGAAAATGTATTTATATAAATTACATTTACATCATTTGCCATGGAAAATAAGGGTTCTTCTAGTTTTCTTGAAACTGTTAATTCTGAATCAAAATTATCTTCTATAATTATCCCATCTCTTTTTCTCGCCCAGTTTAAATACTCATTTTTCTTAGAAATATCAGCTGTTACACCCGATGGAAAACTATTAAAAGGTGTTACATGTAATAATTTAGCCTTTGTCATCTCCAACTTATCCGATGATATTCCATTATCCGATAAATCAAGCATATCACAAACCAAACCAAAAGATTCATATACCTGTTGTATCTTATTATATGATGGATTTTCTATTGCTACATATTTTTGATGTCCTAAAAACTGCGCAATTAAGCCATAAAAATATTCTGCTCCAGAACCAATTATAACTTGCTTTGCTTGTATATATATTCCTCTGCTTCTTGCCAAATAAAAACATATTTCATTTCTAAGCTCTATGCATCCATAATTAGGTGATTTTATTAGAAGCTTATCACCATAATCAAGCAAGATTTTTCTTATTGTTTTATTTAATACAGAAATTGGAAAATCTCCCTTCTTTTCTTCATTTTCCATATCTTTTCCAAAATCTGTATCATTAAAAATCTCACTATTACTTTTATCTTTAATAATCTTTGTAGTTTCTTTTCTTTTGGTCTGATTACTAATAAAATCTTCATCCTTAAAAATAACAAAGACACCACTTCTTTCCTTTGATTTTGTATAGCCTTCTTCATTAAGAAGAGTTATTGCATGTTCTACTGTAATTACGCTAGTTTCTGTATCTGCAGCAATTATCCTCTTAGATGGTAACTTGCTGCCATAGGGATAAACTCCATCAACTATACATTTTACAAGCCCCTCGTATAACTGAATATATGCTGGTTTTTCCAAATTAAAATCTATTTTTATATTCATCTGGTTATATTAAAAACTCCTTTTTTGGTTATTTCTATATGCTCAGTTTAATGGTAACCTTTCAGAAACAAAAAGTAAAGGAGTTAAAGGAAAATGACTACAAATACTAGAAATACAACTAAGATAACAACTATTAGAATTACAATGACCGCACTTTTTATGGCTCTAAATATTATTATGTCTTCCTTTGGTCTACCAGTACCTGGAGGACATGTTTATCTATGTGATGCTGTAATTTGCCTTGCTGCTTTAATACTAAATCCTGTTGAAGCTTTTATTGTTGGTGGTGTAGGTTCCTTCTTTGGAGATATGATTTTCTATCCCCTAACAATGTTTGTTTCTTTAGTAACTCACGGTTTACAGGCATTCGTTATTTCATTAATTGCACACCACACACTTAAAAACAAGCCTAAGCTTGCTTCAGCTATTGCTGTTATTGTTGGTGGCCTTGTTATGGTTCTTGGCTACACACTTGGTAAGGCCTTTATTTATAGTACTAAGGAATATGCAATTATTACTATGCCTTATGAAATTACACAGACATATCTTGGTGCAATTCTTTCAATGTTACTTGCCTATAGATATAAGATTAAAAATCTTTGTCTAAAGCTTATGAACAGTAACATTAAAAATCATGTAGAAATTACAAATTAAGAAAAAGCTTGTTAGAGCAGGAAAAACCTATTCCTAATCTAGCAAGCTTTTTAATTTTATATCATCCCAAAAGACTATTATTTACTTTATCATATCCTCTGAAAGCTTTCTTAACTCCTCACATTCAGCCTTTATATCATCGGCTGCAAATATTGCACTAACTAAAGCAACTCCGTCTACTCCTGTGCCCTTTAGCTTAGATATATTATCCTTTTTTATACCACCAATTGCTACAACTGGCACAGATACTGCCTTGCAGATATCAGATACAACACTTAAGTCAAGCACACTAGCATCCTTTTTAGTTGATGTTGAAAATATAGCGCCTACCCCTAAACAATCTGCGCCATTTTTAACAGCTTCAACCGCTTCTTTAACAGAATGAGCTGAAACTCCAATCATCATCTTGTCTCCCACAAGTTCTCTTACTCTTCCTGCTGCCATATCATCTTGTCCAACATGAATTCCATCAGCTCCACATTTAATCGCAACTTCCACATTGTCATTTATAAAAAAAGGAACCTTGTATTTATTACACAAAGCTTTAATCTTAATAGCTTCCTTTAAAAATTCCTCGTCTGATAAATTCTTTTCTCTTAACTGAAGGCAAGTAATTCCACCTTTAAGGGCTTCCTCTACCTGTTCATAAAGACTTTGTTTACCTGTCCAGGCTCTGTCTGTAACTGCATAGAGCAGCATATTTTTCTTATCGCACTTCATATTTAGCTCCTTCTTCCTCTTTTTCTAGTTACTTTACTTTCTATGTTTAGGAATAGCGCATGCCTCATTTCCTGTCATTTCCAAAGCCTTTCTAGCTTCATCCTCTGGATCAATTAAGCAGTCACTGTATTCCTTATTCTTATTAAACCACTTTACTGCATAAGAACAAGTAAGTTCTGCCTTAGCCTTTCTTTTCCTTAGTTCCTTAACTAACAATTCCATTAATATTCCTGCAACTCCCTGTCCTCTTAAAGAAGGATCAACAACTGTATGTGTAACTTCAACCTTTCCTTCTTCAAACTCAGGAAAATCAACATAAGCGATTATATTATCATTCTCATCTTTTAAATATATTTTTTCCTTTGAAATTATAAAATCATTAACATTAACTGACATAAAAACCTCCTTTATATTACTTTACATTTATTGTTTTGTTCTTTCTTCATCATATACTTTTTTAGAATATATCATAATTGCTATAACTGCCACTAATATATAAGCAAGCATTAGAAAAACTCCAACAATTGATTGCTTTATAAATACGGCTGTAACAATAATTAAAAGTCCGCTAATCATAAGTGCATAGGCGCCAAATCTATTAGATTTTCTCCAAGTTCTGTCATTATACATACTATAAGAAGTTCTTATTCCCACGTATTTATTCATCTTTGCCTTAGTCATAAAGTTAGCTAATACAATTAATAGTACTCCCGTTCCAATTATTTCAATTTTAGTACTATCCACTGACATTGTTGTAGCATCCGTATTTATTAAGTTAATAGCTTTATAAAGGCCAAAAGCTTCCATGAAAATAAAAAAGAGCGTTTGACATAATCCCACAATATCTAGCACCTTAGCATTAGCCTCTAGAGATTTAATTTCCTTTTCTTCACTAGTCTTTCTTGCCTTTCTTTCAAAATACATTGAAAATGCTATCCAAAAAATCCCCATTACAATAATTATAATTGGGAAAATGAAATTCTCATATTTACTTCCCCATCTATCCACAACTCCATTTAAATCATAATGCATAGGCATCTTTTCAGGTAAAAAGCTCATTAACACAGCCATTACTACTAAATTAACAAGCGCTAATACACACATAATTTTTCTAATTACATTATTCTTCATAATCTTACTCTCCTTTAAATTGACTAATCCACATAACTAACTCTTGAAAAACTGTTGCGTTAATTTCATAATAAATAAAATTTTTCTCCTTATATTCCATAACTAAATCTGCTTCCTTTAGAAGTTTCAAATGATACGAAAGAGCTGCCGGGCTAACGCCTAACTTTTGAGCAATTTCCCCTGCATTAAGTCTCTCATCCTTAAGCATAACTAATATATCCCTTCTTTGTTTATCAGATAATACTTTAAAAATATTTGCCTTAGCCGTATGATCACCTTCCTTCATATTGTTTAAACTTTATAAATAGCTATTTAAAATTTATTTTAATTACATCTTAAGATTAACACTTTAATTTTCTTATGTCAAAGCTATTTAAAAATTATTTTAAATTATCTATAAAAAAACAGAGGCAATCTCTTGCCTCTGCTTCCTAAATTCCGCCTTTAAGGGCTTCCTCTATCTTAAATCAATTTTTCTTTTACACATATTTGCAACTTCATTATCATGTGTAACTATTATAATTGTCTTACCTGTTTTATTAAATTTTATTAATTCCTCCATTATCAAGTCTCTATTATTTTTATCAAGTGATCCAGTTGGTTCATCTGCAAGTATTATCGGTGTATCTTTTATCATTAACCTAATTAAAGCTACTCGTTGTTGCTCTCCACCACTTAGTTGATAAACCTTCTTTTTTAGACTATTCTCCAATCCAAATTTTTGTAAATAAAACAAAACCTCATCATTTTTTTCTTTATTTTTCATTTTCTTATAACTGAATGCCAGTTTTATATTCCATTCTACTGTTTCATCTTCCACTAAACCATAATTTTGAAATAAATACCCAATATAATTTCTTCTAATCATCATAGCTTCTCTTGAATCAATATTTTTTATTTGTTTTCCATTTATTAAATATTCACCATCTGATGGATTAATTATTAAACCTAATATATTCAGCAAAGTAGTCTTTCCTCTTCCACTTTCACCAACAATTGCAATCATATCTCCACTCATAACAGATAAATTTACTCCTGATAATACCTCATTATTGTCATATTTTTTTGATATTCCTTTTAATAATAAAATCTCATCCATTAATCATTCCCCTTTCATTATACCTGATATAGACTTGATTATTTCCTTGTTAAAAATCATTATTATAAATATTAGATCAGCTACTATTCCTATAATTATTGCAGATATATTTTGTTTTAAACCAAGCAAAAAAAACATTATTATAAACAACAGCAAATCATAAGTTAACTGCGATTGAAGAATTTTAAAATTAGAAAACCCCATTAAATATTTAATTGCGTATTTTTTACGATTTATCATTATCTCTAAATAGCAAGAAAAATACGCTATTAATATTAGTGTTGCAATAAATAAGATTACAAATATTATTGCTTGATTTACAATAAACTCATAATATCTTATATCATCTGATAAAGGCGTTAATAAAGTTGCTGATGACAGCATTTCATTTAATGAATATTTAACTAACATTTTCTGATATTCTGATCTATCAGGTAATTTAAATGATAGTTTTCCTTTAGCTAATTCTTCTAAATACCAAGTGCCTGCTAAATTACAATCATCTACGTATATAATAGAATTAGTTATTTTCTGATTAGATTCAATTATATATTCATCCAAAATAGGTATATTCTGGTTATTATCAATAAATATAATATTAATATCGCTTATTTCAACTTCGCTTTCGTTTTTATAATAAACATCATAATTGTAAAGCTCTGAATATTTTTTCTTACAATAATCAATAACTTCATAATCATTCTTATATTTTTTAGGAATCAATATAGTTTTATCCGGTAATTCATCTATACATACTCCATTTTCATCTTTTAGTTGCATAAAGGTTTTATAATACTTATTATTAACTACTACATAATTATCTTGATATGAATTTAATAAATCGTTAAAACTAATATTATATAAATTGTAATATGCATCTGTAGAATACGTTGTTATATTGGCATCTATTAACAAGGCTAGTTCTTCATTTTCTTCATACATTTTCTTCATATCATCAGATATTTTATTTATCTCTTCTTTTTTGGAAAAACACTTATCATATTCCTGAGCATTATAACCATTAGATGTAAAATACGTATTTAATTGTCTATACTTATTAATATTGTTTAAAGTTTCATTATAATTATCTAATTGAATACTTAATGATGTGATTGATAACGTAATTGCAACTAACAAAATTATCTTTGTAAAATTCATTACTAAAGACCAAACAGGTCTAAAAGTTTTATTTTTTATCATATCACTTATATCTATAAACCTTATACTAATTTGAGTTAACATTAATTGTATAACTGTTATTAAAACAACAATAGCAATAAAAAATAATAACAAAACCACATAATTAAAACTAAATTTTTTTATAACACATATATAAGTTACATTTAATAACAAAATAACAATAGCTGATAATATTTCTAACTTCAGAAATTCATATAAAGAATCTTTTACCATCCTAAAAGCACTAAATCCATTTAACTTTTTTATTGCATTTATTTTTATACGAGTACATGTATATATAAAAAGTATAACTTGAGTTATTACCAATAAAATTGTAAAATTAATGCCATTATTCTTTAAAATTTGAATATAATCTATTTGCTTTTCTCCATATGCTTTTATCTCCAATTCTAATTCCTCAGAAATTTTATTCATATCGTTATGATTTAAATCTGTATAAAATACACCAATAGAATCAACAAAATCATCTTTTGATAACTCTGCATAAGTTATTTTTTTATCTTTATTAATTGGGACTTTTTTTGAAATTTTAAGATTATTAGAATATAGCACTCTATATTCTTGAATTGAATTATTAGATACTGGCTCTTTAACAATTTCTATTTCAGCATTATATTCAACCAAACTGTTATAAATACGCTCTAAATTATTGCCAGTAACATCATCTATATAATATGCATTTAAATTACTATTTGTCATATTATTTAATATATAAACATCATAAAAAGATTTGCTAAATATAAAAGAATATACAAATAGCTGGCCAATAATAAATAAAAGCATAAATTTTTTCATAAATAACTACCCCCTTGTGAAATGCTCTTACCCTTTCTAAATAATAGCAATAGCTTATAACAAGGGGATAATTTTTTCCTAACTTTAAACTAACTTTTTATCTCAAAGGCAATAATATACACACTTTCATACCTTTTTTTGCTTTCTCAAATTCAACTTTACCATTATGTAATTCAATAATTTTTTTTACAACTATAGTCCCCCAACCATGTAAACTTGAGTTATTGCCTTCCCTATTGTTTAATACAATTAATTCTTTAGTATCTACTCCTATTCCATCATCAACAAATACAATTTTTATTTCCTCTTCTTGCTTCTCTATAACAATATTAATAAAACATTTATATTCGTTATGTACAAGACTATTCAATAAAATATTCGTAAAAGCTCTTTTTAACAAATGCTCATCTGCTTCCATATATAATTCATCTGATTTAGCATTAGATTCTAGTTGAATAGTATAATCATTATCATCATACATATTCATAATATCTGCCACGCACTCTCTTATAATTTGATCTAGTTTTGTCCTTTCCTTTTTTATAATTATATTGTTAATATCAAGATTATTTAATAGTGATAAATCATCTATCAAGTATTTAATTTTAAATGATTGATTCTGTATAGTTTTAATTTTCATATTTACGATTTTATTAGAATCTAATTCTTTTAATTCTTCACATTTTCCTATTATAACTGCTAAAGGAGTTCTAACATCATGAGTTATACCTGACATCCAATCTTTTTTTATCTTTTCGTTTTCCTGAATTTTTTTCTTCTGCATGTCTATATTTTTTGATACAATATTTAACGCTTTCGATATATCTTTTAAGTCTCCGCTTTCTTCTAAAATAACTTGTTCACCATTTGATAAACTCATTATACCATCTGTTATTTTCTTGATTTTTGTAATAATTTTTTTAGCAAACAATAATGATAATAAAACAGTTATAATTATATTATTAATAATGGCAGTTATAATACATGCAAGCATAGTATTTTTACTGATTTTCAAATTCTTTTTCCAATATAATTCCCCATCATTTCCTAAAATTGTAAGTCCATTTGGTATTTGTATAATATCAACTGAATAACCTGATAAATACCATTTCGATGCACTTGCTATATCTGATACTGTATACGTCTTATTTAATTCATCTGGTAAATCATTCGAATATAGTATTTCACCATTTTCATTTAAAACCATATACCACTTAAAGTTTTTGTCACAATATTCATCAACATATTCATTTACTATGCAGACATTGTCTTTTATTTCTATTCCATTTATAAATTTATCAACCGTTATATTTTGTGTTTGAGTTAAAAAATCTAGCACCAATTCCAAACTTATCATATTTATTAACATCAAAACACTTACAACAATAACAATTGCTTTTATATATTTTTTTATAATCTCCCTCATTTTTTCCTCACTAATTAACTATAAGTTTATACCCTATTCCTTTAATTGTTTTTAAATATTTAGGCTCTGACGGGTTTTCCTCTATCTTATTTCTAATTCTGCGTATATGCATTATCAAGCTTTGTTCATTTCCACTTATATCCTCTCCCCATATAGCATCAGCTATTGCATCTTTTGTTAACACTCTATTTTTATTCTCATATAGTTTACTTAAAATTTCTCTCTCCATAGCTGTCAGATTTACACTTTTATCATTATTTATTACAACATTTTGTGAAAAATCGATTATTACGTCACCCAAAATACAATTCTCTGTTTCCTGTAACTTAATTTTATAACTTCTTCTTAATATTGCATTTATTCTAAACACTAATTCTTTCATAATGAATGGCTTAGTTATATAATCATCTGCACCTAGTCCTAAACCAATTAATTTATCAACATCTTCATCCTTTGCAGTTAAAAATATAACTGGTATATCTGAAGAGCTTCTGACATATTTTAATAATTCATATCCATCTCCATCAGGTAACATAATATCTAAAACAAGTATATGTGGTTTTTCTTTTAAAAATGTTTTTTTGGCTTCTTCTAATGTAGAAGTTTTAAAAATACGATAAAACCCTTCTTGTTTTAAACCATTCTCTATATGATTTAATATTTCACTCTCATCATCTAATAATAATATTTTATACTCCCTTATATTCATATAATCCTCCCTTTGTTTATATTTTATAATTAAATTCACTTCTTTTAAAGTCTTTAAATCAAAAAATAAAAGCCCTAAAGACTAGAATTTATCTAATCTTTAGGACTATAAGCCTATTATTATAATTTAATTATTCTTCTTTCTATCAAACACAATTGAAATTATTACAAATAAACATAATACAAATGGATAAATCAAATATGGTATAAAATTAAAACTTGGAATTCCTGCAATACTTGATGCCACAAGTAACTGTGCGCCATAAGGAATAATCCCCTGCATGATACATGAGCTTACATCAAGTAAAGAAGCTACCTTCTTTGGCTCAACACCATATTCATCACCAATTTCCTTAGCAATAGGTGCAGCAACTACTATAGCTACTGTGTTATTAGCTGTAGCAATATCCATAAATGCTGTTAAAGAAAAAATACCAAACATTCCGCCCACTCTGCTTTTAGCCCTTTTTCTAATAAATGCTAAAATAGCCTCAAAACCACCATTATTACGAATAAGAGATGTGATTGAAGCCACTAGGATTGTAACAATCATAGTCTCAAACATTCCTGAAATACCAGTTCCAATTGAAGAAAGTGCTGTTGCATAAACTAGACTTCCTGTTACCACACCTGCAAGCACAAAACTTAAGATACCAATAGTTAACACAATAAATACATTTATACCAACAATTGATAATACCAATACAAGGAAATAAGGAAGTGCCTGCCAAATATTAAAATCAAAGTTTCCAATTGTCTCGCCCTTATTCATAAAGGAATAGATAACCAAAATCACAAATGTAATAACAGCTGCTGGAAGGGATACTTTAATATTAGTTCTAAACTTATCCTTCATTGCCACACCCTGAGTTTTAGTAGCAGCAATTGTTGTATCTGAAATAAAGGATAGATTATCCCCAAACATTGAACCACCTACAACTGCGCCCACACATAATGGTAAAGATAAGCCACCATTAGAAGAAATTGCCACAGCAATTGGTACAAGAACTGTAATTGAACCTACACTAGTTCCCATAGCCATTGAAATAAGGCAAGCAATAAAGAAAAGTCCAGGAACTTCAAAACCCTTTGGAATAATATTAAGTAACATATTCGCTGTACTTGTTGCTCCACCTGCTGCGGATGCAATGCCGCTAAAGGCACCTGCTAATATGAAAATGAATAACATAATCACAATGTTATCATCTCCAATTCCAGTTGCACAAAGATGTATTTTCTCATCAAAGCTTAGTTTTCTATTCTGTATAAAAGCAAAAATTAAAGATATACTAAAGGCCAAAACCACAGATACAACATAGAAACCCATCTGACCTTCAACTGGGCTAATATATTCAAAAAAGATACCATTACCTAAATATAAAACTAAAAAAATAGCTATTGGAATTAATGCCCATCCATTAGCCTTTATTTTACAATCATTTTCCATTTTAATTACTCCTTAAATGTGTTTTGTCTAAAAAAATGCTTTTCTATTTTACATAAATAGTAACATTTTCTCAAGCACAAAAAATCTGACCAACAAAGATAGTATTTACTTTATAAGTTTATCTTACAAAGTGACTATACCTTTGCGGTCAGGTTTTATAATAGCTATTATTTTGTATAAAATTTACCTATTGTCCTTATTAATGTACTAGTAATTTTCTACATCTAGTTTGTCGTTCTTTATTAATTCGAGTACTACATCTGCAATATTAGGATCAAATTGTTTACCCTTATTACTCTCAATTTGTCTGATTATTTCTTCTTTATCTAATCGTTTTCTATAAACTCTATCTGAATTCATGGCATCATAAGCATCTGCAAGACATATTATTCTTGCAATATATGGAATTTCATCACCAACTAAACCTACAGGATAACCTAAGCCATCATAACGTTCATGATGAAATAATGCACCAAGTTCTACATTTTCAAGACTCTTAAATTGCTTTAAAATCTCGCCACCCATAATTGTATGGGCCTTAATTATTTCAAACTCTTCTTCTGTTAACTTACTAGGTTTATCTAAAATGTTATCTGGCACACCAATTTTCCCACAATCATGAAGAAGCGCAATATAATAAATATGCTCTAATTCTTCACCTGAAAACCCCAATTCCTTGGCTATAATTTTTGTATAATTGGCCACTCTTTTAGAATGACCATTAGTATAAGGATCTTTTGCATCTATAAATCTTGTAAATGTCTCAATGGATTCCTCTATTATTCGATTATCTCTTTTGTGTTGTTCTTCATATTTACTTATTTGTAAATAAATAACAATATAAACCGTTAAAGTCACACACCATAATAAAAAACCAACAAAAGAAATCCAAAACATAGGATCCGCAACTATTATCCTATGAAACTTATATTGAATTTCTAAACTTGAATCTATAATTTCATCATCCATAGGAATATACATAATAATACCAGGCGTTGTTGCCTCATGGCTTTCTATTGGCATTTCCTTAGCATTTAGACTTGAACTTGGATAATAGACCAAACTATCTCCAGCCTCTAATACGATTAAATCGTCTCCGTCAACATTTACTGTATTAAATTCATATAGACTTTTATCAAATTCTCGCATATCAGGAACAGTTGCTACGTATTCTGTGCCATTAATATTTTGATGAATTTCAAGAGCTCCATTCCATGCAGATGATATATATACTTCTTGATCAAAATACAAAGCAAAATTAAATTCTGAAACCCTATCATTAGTATTATTCATAATTGTAAAATCATAAGTATAGGCCTTATAATTATTTTCCGTTATACCTTCATTATTAAAATCAAAAATCTTTCCCCAAGTACTAGCTCTTGGTAAGGTCTGAATAACAAGATATTTCCCTACAACCTTCGTATTAAGATATTCACTTGCACTATATTTTTCTACATGAACTTCTTTATTATAAATTTTAGTTTTCACTATAGTCGTAATTAAAAGCGTTATCAAAAAAATTAGTACTATAACAAAAATCAGTAATACCTTTTTAAAATGTAATTTTTCCACTTTGTTTATTACTCCAATAAAAATATTATCCTGATACATTTATAATATATCAGAAAATTTTTTTATTTCCTATAGTAAATTTTTCACATCTTTATAGACTATCTATCGCCTTTTTAAGTCTTGAAAGGCCATCTTGTAAATTAGCTTTTGTACAAGCCACATTCATTCTGAGAAAATCCTTTCCACAATCACCATATACTGTACCTGAAGATAAATAAAGTCCTGTTTCTTTTCTAATAATTGCTGCATGAGCTGCAAATGGAATATAATCCTTTCCTGGCATAGTTAAATCACAGTGAATCTCATCAGATATAATTGTAACACCATGCTTTTTTGCCAATTCACCAATCTTTGCTAATTCCTCTTTTGACCAAATCTTACTTACAGGATTATGAGGATTACAAAGTATCATAAGACTTGCTTGAGGATCAGACATTTTCTCTTCTAGATCATCAAAATCAATGCTATAAATACCATCTTCGTAATGAAGTGGACTTTCTAAAACCTGACAGCCATTATTTAATATGCTATTAAAAAATATATTATATACTGGAGTCTGAATTATAACTTTTTCATTAGGAGTTGTTAATTTACGTACAGTTGATGAAATTGCTGGAATTACGCCAGTACAAAACATTAACCACTCACGATTCATTTCAAATCCATGTCTATTCTTCCACCAATTAATATATGCATCATACCATTCGTCATTGACATCAGTATAGCCAAATACACCTTCTTTGGCACGTTTAATCAATGCATCAATTATCTCTGGTGCAGTTTGAAAATCCATATCTGCAACCCACATAGGAAGTTCATTATCAGCCACATCCCATTTAATAGAATCTGTACCACGTCTATTTACTATTTCATCAGCTTTAATAGTTCCGCTAATTGGGTTAAATACACTATCAATCTTAGTTGTTATTTGGGCATCTACATTTTCAACAAACTCAAATGCTAAACTAGTATTAATAAGCTTACAATTCTTTAAAGTAAGATTATCTATATAACAAAATCCCTGTAAACTCTCAATTGTACAATTTACAAATGTTAAATTCCTCCAAACAAACCATAATTTCTTTGTTATGTTAATCAATCCTATAATAGGATAAGACTTAAAGTTAACTTTAAGTCAACCTTTAAAATCTGAAAATTATATAAACCTCTTGATCAAAAAATAATAGTTAATATTCCCATACATATGGGTTGATGAATAATATAGAAAAACAAACTGTGTTTACCAATAAAATCTAATATTGGTACTTTAATTGTTGCAGTCTTTAAAAATTCTTCTCTTTCAAAAAAGCCTCTATCATTTAAAACTCGATTAAAAGCATAACCAGCTACAAAAAGGAAAAACCAAGGCATTATAGGGAAATAGTCTGCTGATACAAAGCCTTCCTTTAAAAATCCAACGGGTACTAAAAACTGATGCTCATACAAGTAATCTGGCATCTTAATTAACCTTAGCCTATGAAGTCCCACATGTCTTGCTGGTATTGAAAATGTAAATAGATACATAAATAAAGCAACTAGAAAAACTCCAACAGACGGCAATTTATCTAGCCACTTAGATAGGGGAATAAGAATAAGCATAGAAGCACCTAATAAAAATAGCACGCCATAATAAATTGCAATATCTGGTCCAAGGCTAGCTGTCACAAGAGTTATCAAAACACCAAAGAAGCTAACAATCAAGCCCCTCTTTAACTTGTGATTAGTATTAAAATTCCAAACAAAACCAGATAAGAAGATAAAGGATATGCAAATGTACTGCTCCCATATATATACATTTTTATTAAATATCCAATTACCCTCTCCACTAAATAATACAAAATAGTCGTAGCAAAAATGATAGGCTATCATATTAAGAACTACAAAGCCTCTATAGGCATCTAGCAAATGAAATCTCTGTCTTGTCTTTTCCATAAAATCCATCTTATTTCTCCTTCCTGTTTTATATTAAAGCCTTGACCTGATTTTCGCAAATGAATATAATAAATATCATGATATTTATTTTTGGAATAACATATAAACGGTAAGCTTTATGGAGGGTTTCATGGAAATAAAAAATCTCAGATACTTTCTTGCAGTTGCCAGGGAAGAAAACATGTCAAAAGCTGCCAAGCAGCTTCATGTATCACAACCTACTCTTTCAAAGACATTAAAAGCACTAGAGGAAGAACTTGGAAAAAAACTGTTTGTCAGACACAGCTTCAGTATTTCACTTACTGATGAAGGTATGCTTCTTCGTGACCGCGCCCAGGATCTTGTGGCTATGTCAGATAAAATCGAACAGGAATTTAACTCCTTAGATGATATAACAGGTGGGGATATATATTTTGGACTAGCAGAAAGCTATCAGATCAGATACCTTGCCAGAGAAATTTATAAACTAAAAGAAAAATACCCTAATCTCACTTATCATATAACTAGCGGTGACACTGAGCAAGTTACTGAAAAGCTTGATAAGGGTATTTTAGACTTTGCCGTACTATGCGAAACACCTGACAGTAATAAATATGAATATATAAAATTTCCGGAAGCTGATGTTTGGGGAGCAATCATTTCTTCATCTCATTACCTTGCCAAGAAAAAGGTCATCCATGTCTCTGACTTGATAGGGCAGCCTCTATTTGTCTCAGAGCAGAGTTGGAATAATGAAATCAAAGCATGGGCCAAAGACAAATATCCAGAACTTAAGCTTGAGGGATCCTTTAGACTTTCCTACAATGGCTCTGTTTTTGCAAAAGAAAATCTTGGAATTCTTCTCACATTTAAGAATCTGATAAATACTGAGGGAACTGACATAGTATTCAGACCTCTTTCACCAGAGCTGAAGTCAGAACTATATCTCATATGGAATAAATATCAGACCTTTACTCCTATTGCTGAAAAGTTTCTAGAGCAGATAAAAAAGACTTTCAAGTAATTGTAAATTTCTTTTGTTGGAACATGTTGTTTCATGGCATGCTTATGATTGTCTTTCCCTTTGATCTTCCTGCAGCTACTTTTTGCAGTGCGCTGTTCACCTCGTCAAGGGAGAACACCTCATCAACAGATGCTTCGATGTGTAGCTCTGCGAATATGTCAGAGATTCTCTCCAAGCCCGCGCCATCTTCATGTACAAAGATGAAGTAGTAACTCTGATTCTTCTTTGCAGCCATCTGGTCATATTTTCGGCCAGCAAGTTTTAACAGCCCCCTTTTGAATGCAGGCATTCCTGCGCGGACGGCAAACTCTCCGTTTGGCATTCCGCGAAGAGATACCAGCTTGCCTCCATTTTTGAGAATGCCAAACTCCTTTGGAAGTTCCCGATCACCCAGTGTATCAAGAACATAATCTACGTCAGACAGCACCTGTACTGGTAAACTAAATTGGTAACATGATGTTCGATAATATATAATATAATCATCATGAAGGAGGAACATCATGTCAGTACATTATAGTGAGG
>NZ_JAEEVD010000038.1:0-24067 GCF_016290755.1 Lachnospira sp. | reverse complement strand
GGGGTTATGACAAACTATACTTAGTCGGGGTACAAACTCCGACTGAGTTAAACGCTCCGCGAGGATGCGCACGGATTCGGACAGGAATTTGTCTGCTGAAGCAGACCCGAATCCGGCGCGCAAGACTCGCGAGCGAGTCTTGAACTATCCTTTTTTTCCACTCTAGAATAGACACAACCGCAGAAATTCTGTCTATATAGATTGTACTCCTTAGATAATTCAATGGATCTTTTGTAACCATTTTTCTTTTTAAAATCTGACAATAAATACTTCATACCGTATTCTTCTTCAAGCTTTAAACCGATCTCATTAAGCTTAAGGCTTGATTTTAAAGGACTTATACTAAGTGTAGTTGTAAAGTAGTCAAAGCCCTTTTCCTTAGCTAATTTAGCTGTTTCTCGTAGTCTAAGTTCATAACACTTAAAGCATCTTTCCCCACCTTCAGGACATTTTTCTAATCCCTTAGCCATATCGTAAAACTTAGAGGTATCATAGTCTCCTTCTATAAACTCCACCGGATACTTAGTAGGGAATTCCTTAATAAAACGCTTCTCTTCCTCTACTCTCTTTCTATATTCCTCTTCATAGGAAATATTAGGATTATAGTAAAAAACTGTCACTCTAAAATACTGAGATAAATACTCAATGCAATGACTTGAACAGGGCGCACAACAACTGTGTAACAAAATTGTTGGCACCTTTTTTTCTTCTTGTAATTTTAAGACAAACTTATCTAGTTCCTTTTGAAAATTTCTCTGATTAAAAGGAATAGCCATTATAAAATCTCCTTCAACGCCTTTATTAGAGCATCCATCTGCTCATCTGTACCTATTGTAATTCTTAAGTAGTTATCAATTCTTGGCTTATTAAAATATCTTACGAAAATGTTCTTCTCTTTTAGTTTTGTAAAAATAAGACTTGCAGGAACATCTTTATGCTTAGCAAAAATGAAATTAGCCTTTGACTCTGGGAAGCTAAAACCAAGCTCCTTTAAGGCCTTCATAGCTCTTTCTCTAGTTGCCACAATCTTTTTACAGCACTCTTCAAAGTAAACCTTATCATTAATAGCCGCAGTTCCTAGTTCAATAGCTGTTCTATTCATTGTGTAGGAATTAAATGAGAACTTCACATCATTAAGAGCCTTAATTAACTTCTCATTAGCAATAGCATAACCTATACGCATTCCAGCCATAGATCTGGATTTTGAAAATGTCTGCACAACAATTAAGTTGTCGTATTTATTCACAAATTTAATTGCCGATTCCCCACCAAAATCGATGTAGGCTTCATCAACAACTACTACTGAATCCTGATTATTCTTAATGATTTCTTCAACACTAGAAAGCTCTAAATACTTAGAAGTTGGAGCATTAGGGTTTGGGAAAATAATACCGCCATTCTCTCTATTAAAATCCTCCACTAAGATGTTAAAGTCCTCATCAAGTCTTACAGTTTCATATGGGACTTTGTGTAAGTCGGCCCATACACTGTAGAAAGAATAAGATATTTCAGGAAATAAGACTGGCTTATCTGAGTTAAAAAATGTCATAAAGATCATTGAAATAACATCATCTGAACCAACCCCTGTAAATACCTGATTTTTATTAACACCATAGAAGTTTGCAATAGATTCATTTAGCTTTGTAACCTCTGGGTCTGGATATAATTTTAAACTATCAAGATCTACCTTAGTTAAGGCATCCATTACCGCCTTTGAAGGTGGGTAAGGATTCTCATTAGTATTAAGCTTAATTACATTCTTAATCTTTGGCTGTTCGCCTGGAACATAAGGCTCCACTTTTCTAATATATGATTCCCAAACTTTCATTTAATTCTCCTTTATAGGTGATTTTTTTACAAAAATTATAAATTGAACTCCTTAGCTAATTCTTCAAAATGGCTAAGAGAATTAACTATTGTTTCATAGCTTACGCAGTAGGCAATTCTTACATAGCCCTTACAGCCAAAGCTTGTAGCTGGCACCATTAAAATGTTATGCTTCTTAGCTGCATTGCAGAATTCCATCTCATCCTCTGTTGGAGATTTTACAAAAAGATAAAAAGCGCCTTCTGGCTTAACGCAGTCAAAACCATACTTTGTTAAGGCCTCATAAAGTGTCTTTCTATTCTTATCATAAACTGCAATATTCTCAGAAATATCTACATCTAAAGTCTTTAAAATTACTCTTTGAAGTAGAGATGGTGCATTAACAAAGCCTAAGATTCTTGTGGCAACTGCTGCGGCTGTCTTAATATCATTTGCATCATCAAGTTCATCTGGTAAAACAAGATAACCAATTCTCTCACCTGGAAGAGAAAGAGACTTACTGTAAGAATAACCAACAATAGTATTCTTATAATACTTAGTTAGGTAAGGAACTTCTATACCATCATAGGCAAGTTCCCTATATGGTTCGTCAGAAATAAGGTAAATGCTAGTAGCAAGTTCCTTTTGCTTATTTTCTAAAATCTCTGCTAGTTTCTTAATTGTAGCCTCACTATAAATAACCCCTGTTGGATTGTTAGGATTATTAATAATTACAGCCTTAGTCTTAGCATTAATTAGCTTTTCAAATTCCTCAAAATTAGGATTAAAATCCACTGTATTAGCAGGAACAACTACAAGTTTTCCTCCAAAGTTTGACACATAATTTCTATATTCACTAAAAAATGGAGCAAAGCATAGTACCTCATCCTCGGGATTAAGTAAAGTCTTTAAAATTGAATTAAGACCCCCTGCTGCACCAACTGTCATAATTATATTAGAAGCATTAAAATGTGTATCGTGCTTCTTATTAATTGAGCTAGCAATTCCTTCTCTTACATCTTCGTAACCTGCATTGCTCATATATCCATGGACAAATGTAGACTCTTCATTGTCAACAATCTCTTTGATTGCTTCATTAACTTCCTTAGGGGCTGGCACATTAGGATTACCAAGAGAAAAATCGTAAACATTCTCTCTACCATATATCTTTGCCAATCTATTGCCTTCCTCAAACATTGCTCTAATTACAGAGCTACCCTTAACTAAAGATACCATTGAATCTGCTATCATTTATCTTCCTCCCAAATTTTAAAATACTACATATCATTATGTCTTTTCTAAATCTAATAGATAATTAATCTAACTTTAGGCGTGATTCTAGCCTTCATCAAGATAAAAAAAGACAGGAGAAATAAAATCTCCTGTCTGATATTATAAGCTAATTATTTAGATAGATGCAATAAAATCTATTAAAAACATAAAGGCTGCGCCAACCTTAGCCTCACTTTCAGAGCAAGTTGTAAACTGTAAATAACTTGCATCTGTATCAAAGGCACAGTAATCAATAAGTCTTCTCTTTAAATCCTCTTCATAATCCTTAAGATATGTTGCAACTTCGCCGCATAGACAGATGTTACTATCATTCATAAGGAAAATGTTATTGATTCCCACTGCGAGATCATCTAGATACTTATCAAATACCTTTGAATACTCTCTGTCGTGTTCCTTTAGTTTTCTAAAGAAAGTATCGAGACTTACCCCTAATTTAGTTGATAATACTCTTGCTGAAACATAGGATTCATAGCAACCTCGCTTACCGCAATAACATTTTTCCCCACCAGGATAAATTGTCATATGACCAAACTCACCGGCTCTATTATGAATACCCTTTCTTATTGTTTCTCCATCAATAAAGGCACCACCAACACCTTCATTAAGCATAAGATAAACGCTTGAAAAATCATTATCCATAAGCTTTTTCTCATCAAAGTTTCTTACAGTGATTAAACCTGCTGCCTCTCTTTGCTTATTCTTCCAGTAATTAGCAAAAGCATAGGCCTTTGCATCATTTACAACAATAGTCTTAAAGTCAATATTCTTTGTAAGATTCTTAACCTCGTAGTTTTTAAGACCCATAGTTGGTGCTGATAAAATAATCTTATTATCGTTATCAAAAATACCAGGCACTGTAATTCCGACGCCAAGTACATTTTCCTTAATAATATTGTTCTTACTAATTAAATTATTAACTAGAGAAGCTATATCAGCCTCAAAATCGTTATTAACAATATTAACTGAAAGCTTAATTTCATCGATTACCACGCCTCTTAAATCTACTAAATAGGCTACTATTTCATTAGCTGTAATGTTAACGCTAATAGCTAATTTTGAACTTCCCTTAACCATAATAACCTGGGCTTTACGACCACCTGTAGATTCAAAATTTCCTGCATATTCAATTAAGTCTTCGTTAAATAAGTACTTTAAATTCTGATTAACCGTTGGTAAGGATAATCTTAGGGCATCTGAAATTTCCTGTCTTGCTACTTTTCCAGAAAAATGGATAAGTCTAAAAACCCTGTTCTTATTAATCTTTTTTACGTCAGTTGTTGTAAGCTTTTCTGTAGTTAACATTCTACACCTCTATTCTTATATTTTATTCACCAAATACAGCAATATAATCCTTCTTGAATTTTTCAATTCCAGCTGTTGTAAGTGGATGATTTACCATTTGTTCAATTACCTTATATGGAACAGTTGCAATGTCTGCACCTGCAATAGCACAGTCAGTTACATGAATTGGATTACGAACGCTTGCTGCAATGATTTCAGTCTGAATATCGTAATTAGAAAAAATTGCCACAATATCTTCAATTAAGTTAATACCTGGCTGAGAAATATCATCTAATCTACCAAGGAATGGTGAAACATAAGCTGCACCAGCTCTAGCTGCAAGTAAAGCCTGATTAGCTGAGAAAATCAATGTCACATTTACCTTAATTCCTTCACTAGATAATACCTTAGTTGCCTTAAGTCCGTCAACTGTCATAGGTATCTTAACTACCATGTTTGGATGGATCTTAGCAATTTCTCTACCTTCCTTAATCATATCTTCAGCCTTAGTAGTTGTAGCCTTAACCTCTCCACTAATAGGGCCATCTACAATGCTTGTGATTTCCTTAATTACTTCCTTAAAATCTCTACCTTCTTTTGCGATTAATGATGGGTTTGTTGTTACGCCACAAATAACTCCCATATCATTAGCCTTCTTAATGTCCTCAACATTTGCTGTGTCAATAAAAAATCTCATTATAACTTCCTCCATTTTTTAATCTATCCCTTTAAGTCAATTAGGGCTTATGCACCAATTGACTTAAAGCTATCTTTAAGGGCTGGGTATAGCTCCTTAAATTCCTTATAACGAAGCTCGTAAGCCTTGGCAATATCTTCATCTGGTTCAATTGTCTTAGATAGCTTAACAATCTTACTTACTGCTTCCTCTAAGCTTTCATATTCCTTACATGCAATCATTGCTAAAATGCATGCTCCCATAGATGGGCCTTCTTCACTTTCAAGTTTTGCTACTCTGATATTAAGTACATTTGCTAAAATCTTACACCATAATTCAGACTTAGCACCGCCTCCACAAAGCTTTGTCTCTGGAATTACAAGTCCTTCTTTTCTTGCAATTTCAAGAGAATCTCTAAGACCAAAGGCAACTCCTTCTAAAACTGCCTGAGTCATGTCTGCTCTTGTAGTATCCATAGTCATTCCAATAAAGCAAGCTCTTGCCTTTGGGTCATTATGTGGTGAGCGCTCACCCATTAAATATGGTAGGAAATATACATGATTCTTAGCCAATTTAGAATCATCTATATCCTCCTGCTCTTTACTATATTCCTTAGTATTTAGGACATTGTCCATCCACCACATATTACAAGAAGCTGCACTAAGCATGCAGCCCATTAGATGATAGGCTCCATCTGCATGGTCAAAGGAATGTAGAGCATTATTAGGGTCTACTTTAAAGCTCTTGCTTGAAATAAATACGGTTCCGCTTGTACCTATGGAAATGTTACATTTTCCCTCTCCAATAGTGCCCGTACCAATAGCTGCTGCTGCATTATCACCAGCTCCTGCTGCCACTACTAAATCAGAAGATAGACCAAGTTCACTTGCAAGCTCAGCCTTTAAGCAACCAATTGCCTCATAGCTTTCAAAAATCTTTGGCATCTGTTCTAGTTTAATGCCGCAGATATCAAGCATCTCTTTAGACCAAGTTCTATTCTTAACATCGAAAAGTAATGTTCCCGAAGCGTCAGATACATCTGTTGAAAATGTGCCTGTTAACTTATATGCTAAATAATCCTTAGGTAGCATAATCTTCTTGATTTTATTAAAATTTTCAGGCTCATTGTTTCTTAGCCATAAAAGCTTAGGAGCTGTAAAACCAGCAAAGGCAATGTTAGCTGTGTATTTACTTAGCTTATCCTTACCGATTTCGTTATTTAAATAGTCACACTCCTTGCCAGTTCTAGCATCATTCCAAAGAATTGCAGGTCTAATAACCTCATCCTTCTCATCTAAAATTACGAGGCCATGCATCTGTCCGCCAAAACTAAGGCCCTTAATACTTGTCTTATCAAAATCCTTTATAAGCTCTTTAATTCCAAGAATAGTCTCTTTATACCAGTCTTCTGGATTCTGCTCAGACCAGGCTGGCTTTGGAAAATAAATTGGATATTCTCTAGACACTGAGTTTAGAATTCTACCTGTATGCTCCATTAAAAGAAGCTTTACAGAAGATGTCCCCAAATCAACACCTATATAATTCATACTACCTCCCTTTGATATAAATTATTGTTAATTCACTTTTAGCAAAACACTTTCTAAAAGCTTATTTCATTGTAACACTTATCTAAAGTCCCTTCAATGAGTTTTAAAAAAATATTTTGTAAAATTAAAAAAGGAAAGTTTTATATTTCTATAAAACTTTCCCAAATTAATTCTGTTATATCTTTTTTGATATATCCTATGAAAAATTATCGCCTACTAATTAGCTTCTTTTTTTACGAAGAGATATTTATAACTCTCTCCATCACAAAAGACAGCTCTAAGTCTGTCAAACTTCTTTAAGGCCCACTTTACAAGCAAGTAAGCAAGAAGACCATAAAGAGATCCTAGTACTAAGCTTACTAGTACATCTGTTGGATAGTGAACTGTTAGGTATAATCTTGAAAATGCAATTAGTACTGCAAGACAAAGGGCACATATACCCTCTCTCTTTCTCCACAAAATAATAGCAATTGCTGCTGCAAAGGATGCTGATGTATGTCCTGATGGGAATGACCAGTCATCAATTGAGGCAAATACATTAAATATCTGTGTCTCAAAAAGTGAACTATCAAAATTAAAAGGTCTTACTCTATGTGATACATTTTTCATAACACCATTACACATGATTACTGAGAAAATTAAAGCAACTGCAACAGTTAAGCCTACCTTTCTATATTTCTTAGGTAGAACAAAAAGCATTAATAATCCAAGTAAAATCCAGATAATTCCCTTATCACCAAGTTTTGTAATTACAAACATGATTGGGTCAGTAATTGGATTGTGTAATGTAGCAAACCATTTTAATATTGGAATTTCGCCAGCATTTAAGCTGTTAAAAAATTGATCCATGTTAACCTCCACTTATTTTTTAAATTTTTAACACTTCTCAATCTTAAGCTAAATACTAGTTCATGTCAATTTTCTACTAGGTCAATTTTTTACTATCTAGTTTTTAGTTACACCAGACTTTGTAACACTATATTCGCCTTTATAAGTGTCTTTACCCATGTCCTTATTTTTCAAAATAAAACTCCTATTTAAATAGTCTTTTTTAAAATAAGAATCAGAAATTGCTGCAGCTTCTTTACTTACTAAAATACCATTATTTTGACTTGAATTAATTAAAAATACGTCCCAGTCCTTCTTTTCCCAAACAGCATAAAAATAAACCACTGCGCCATTATTTTCATCTAAATTCTTTAGGCATTCCCCCTCTCTATAAATATTATTCTTTGAATTCCTTTCTCTACTCCATCCCAGAAAATTAAAGCCATCTCTAATAAAGCTATTCGCCTGCAAATTAAAGTTTTCACCATAAGTTACTTGCTGCTCTTTTGACTCTCCTGCCCCGTTTGAATCATAAATCACCCTATATTTATGGGGGCTACAAATGTAATTAATCTCGGCACCATTAAAGGTTAGACCCACGTATTTATTTAGCTCGCCATTTTCATTAACAGGAATAGAGCCTTCGTAATTTGGCTCAGCAAGGCTTTTATTACGGCCCTCAATTACACTATTAGCCACACCTGTTTCAATGGCTGAGGACACATCATATCCTTTAAGGACAGTACCTGTAATCCTAAGCCAAGGGGTTTGACGGTAAATGCTTACTTCATGAAAGGTTACGTAAAAGCCAGTACTTGCACTACCTTCAATAGATATGCTACCACCATCAAAGCCATCATATAGCGAGGGCACTCCCACCTCTCTTAAGGACTGATAATCTTCTCTTACATTAAGACTTAAAATCCTAACCTGATTGTTTTTATCATCATCATCAATTAAATAAAACTCAATAACAGAGCCTACTGGAGCGCCATTAATTCTAAAATTCATGCTTTTATAAAGGGGTGAATTTGAAGCATAAGAATTTACTGATATAAGACTGGAAATAAATAATAAGCCATAAAGAAAAAGAATTATTTTACTAATGTAAGCCCATAAACTTTTCATAATAACAATACTCCCTTCCCTTTAAACTGTGCTTAAAGCTCATAACTACCTCCACATCTAAGTAACCCTTTTCAAGGTTTATCTCTTTAAAATTTATCTCATAATTTGCATCTGAACTTATCTCTTTACTTAGACAATTACAAAAGGCTAGCTTAATTTCCTCTTCTAGATCCTTTTTCTGGCTAAAGCTAAGGCCATGGACATTTATAGTTTCGTACTTTTCATTTAGCTTATCAAAGCTGTAATTTAAAGAACTATCCACAGCCCTTATAAGTTCTTCATTTCTTGCATTTTTTTCTATTAAAAAACCATGTGTAACCACTAGGATAAATATTAGTGATAATAGGCCTGAACCTGTGATTAATGCTCTCATATTTATCCTCCATTATTCCTTTTATACCTGGCTAGACCGTGATAAGTATTTGTCTTATTTATTCTAAAACTTGCTGAAAGAATCTTATAGCTAAGGTCATATTCGTAATAGCAAAAATCTGTGGTGCTTTCTGCATTTTTAAATACCAAATCCATACCATTAGACCTGGCCATTGAAATTGCCTTAGCCTTTCCTTCTTCTTTATTTACCTCAATTGTGTTCTCCACATATCTAGCCACTGTGTTTACCTTTGAAACCCTAGCATTAATCATAATAAAGTCCAAACTAAAGTAGACGATTAATACTAGAATTATCAGGTATATATAACTTTCTATTACTGACTTCATACCTCTCCTAACCTAAACAAGCTATCAATGTGTTTTCTACGAATTTTAAAAATGTTACAAAGAGGCTAGAAGCTAAAGTAAATACGGCAATCATAGAAAGCATTGCTACAATTACTTCTCCGTATAATTTTACATATTCTCCCATGTTAAACTCCTATTAATACTTTTAAAAAAAGTCCATTTATTACAAAAACCATTATGATAGCCATTATAAGTCCTGCATACTCTTCTAATATATTTTCCATAATCTTCTATTCCTTTATCTGCAATCTATAGATATCTTGTGATAATAAGTAGCATATCTGCTGAAATCTTAAAGGCTGCAAAAAATGTTGGCAAATACTCTAAGAATTTCAAACCGCTAGTAATATCGCTATATCTTTCCTCATCAAATTTCTGAGAAATCTCATTGTTTCTTTTAACCAATACATTAATAGTCTCGTCTGCGCTTTCATTTTCCATTTCACCAATGGAATATAGGGTTCTTACAGCAGATGAAACATCAAGACAGTTAAACTCTGATAAAAACTCATAATAAGGATTTACATCTAAGGGATTTATGTCGATTTTTTCCAAAAACTTTTCTAGCTCTTCTTTAATAATAATGGGGCAATTTCTTAAGCTTTGTTCTAGTGCTACATATAAAGGTGCCTTTGAAAGCCCAAGACTTAGGTCACGAAGCCAGCTAGTAAAGCCTTCTCTTAAATCATTTACCGCAATCTTTTTAGCTCTTCTCTTAGCCGTTACTGGATGTATAAGAACAAAAACAATAGAAATTAATAGATAGATAGAAATTATCTCTAGTTTTAAAATAAAGCAAATTATTGCTGCAAGTAAAATTATTACAATTAAGGGAATGCTTATTAGATATAGGCTTTTTGTGCTCTTTTTAAAGGCTAAGTTATAATTATCCATTATCTTTTTATCAGACCTTAGGCTCTTTAAATAATCCCCTTTATAGCTAGATAAATTCCAGCTAAGAAAAGCTATGGATAAAATTAGGAAAACGCTTGTTGAAATGTTATATGAAAGATCTTTTGTAATATCAATTGGATTTTGTGAAAAACGATTTAGACTAAGGCAAAGATAAGAAGTAATTAAGGCAAGTCCTATACTTATAAATAAACCGATTGTTGTATCTCTTCGTATTTTTTTAATTTCTTTTTGAAATTTATAGACACTACTTACCCAGTTATCAAAGTCATAATTTAGAACTTCTAGGGAATTTCTTGTATTACCGCCCTTCTTTTCTACCGCCATTAAAAATTTATGTAAAGCCCTCATTCTATCGCAACCATATTCGGCTTCAATGATATCAAAGGCGTCTTTGTACACATTTTCACCTACACCAAAGGAAAGTTCATCAAGAGCTTTCTTTATACAAGTCTTTAACTTGCCCTCGCTAATCTTATAGCTATCCTTAAGGGCCCTGTCGATTTTAGAGCTACGTCTAAAGGAATAAAGCATCTGGTGCAAATAAACATCCACGTCCTTAAACTTATTCTCATTACTGGCTGCTAAATATTTTCTTCTAATAATTATTGGAACTTGTGTTAAAAAGAAAACTGCCACAAGGCAATTAAAAAATAGACCGATTTTAAATAAAAAACAAAAGGAAAAGACTAATATAAAGCTTAAAAGCATTAATAGTAAATAAAGCTTTAAATTAAAGCCTTTAGTTCTTCCTTGACTCTCAGTATCTTTATAAATATCCTTTTTTATCTGCTTGTAGGAGAAATAATTAATTATTCTCTTCATAGAACAAATCTCCTCCCTTTTGGCTAACAAATGGATCAACGATGCCGTATTTTAAAAATTTTTCTTTGATTTCTTCTGGAAGCTCTTTTGTAATTAATTTACCATTATCATAAATTAGATAACATTTATTCTCGTTATTCTCTCTTACTAAAAAGCCTAGCTGGCTAATTCTTCTTTGTTCAAATTTATCACATTCCACTAGGCAAACTAGGTCGATATACTGATAAATGTTATTGATAAATCTATCTGAAACTCCCGAGTCTCTAAGCATATTAAACATTCTATCTGGCATATCACGAACATCATCAAGATGCATTGTAGTCATACAGATAGCTCCTGTAGATAAGCTATTTAAAAGGTCTAAAACCTCCTCGCCTCTTGATTCTGAAAGTAAAATCCAATCCACATTGTGTCTAAGGCCAGCCCTAATAATGTCTGCATAACCAAGCTTAGAATCCACATAAAATTCCACACATTTTTTGTGAGGATTAAGTTTTCTATAGTGAATTTCCTGATTATCCTCGTATACGCCTACCTTTTCCCTTGCCGGTATAAATGTGGACATATACTTTAAAAGCTCTGTCTTTCCCGCATGTGGTTGACCACCGATTACAGTAGTTAAGTGGGCTATGGTACTATTTTCAATAAGGGCTAAAATCTCCTCACTGCAATAATTAGACTTTATTAAGGTCTCATGATCAAATCTTAATTTCTCAGGGATTTTTCTGATGGCAACACTTTTCTTGCCGGTTCTTGACTCGTGCCAAATAGAAATTCTAAGGCTTTCAGTGTTAGCCTCCAAAATTGGATGAATTCTATTAAAGGCAACTTCCATAATATTTGCTAACTTAATCGATAAGTTATCTAAGAATTTATCTGAAATCTCTTTTGAAGAAATGCGACATCCTCTGCCAAGTTCTGTAATCCAAAGGTTATATCCATCCCATTCAATATCCGTTATATTATCATCATTAATTTCTTCAATAAGCTCGCTAAAGAGCTCTTCTTTTCTATAACTTAGGGCTCTATTTAATTCTTCATTAATCATTAAACAAACCCTCTTTAGTTAGATTCTGCATCAATTGCATTATAAATCTGATTCTCATAAGAGATGCTATCAACAGCTCCCTTTGTCTTTGTTGAAACGATTGTTACTACAGCGGCTGTTAAAAGTGTAGCTGCTAAAACTCCTGCTAGGGCAATAATTACCTTTCCGTAATGTTCAATAATATCATGCATATTATTTCCTCCTTGATTTAACTTTTGTAAAATATTGATTTAAATAAAAATGAAAATTGTTGCGACTTGCAACTAAAGAAAATGATTACGGGTGAAATATTAACATAGGATTTTGGATATGTAAACTAGGGAAATGAATTGTGTCGTTTTTTTACAATCTGAGAAGTGCTTGTAGGGGAAGTTCTCACACACAAGTAGTGAATCGCTTTGCGATTAACTACAAAAAGAAGAAAGGCGCCAATTGGCGCCTCTCTAAATTTGGAAGTCTATGATTATAAGTTATACTCTTGTTAGCAAATTACTCCTCAACTCTTCTCTTTTTTACTAAAACAACTGCACCCATGCTTAATGTTAACATAATTGCTAATGGAAGCACTGGATTTGTATCAGCTGTCTTCTTATCTGTTGTAGCTGTCTCAGATGTAGCTGCATCGTTTGAAACTACTGCAACATTTGTTGAATCTGCTGCAACTTCTGTAGCTTCAATTTTATCATTTACAAGCTCTGTATCTGCTGCAACTTCTTCATTTGTAACATCTTCTTTACCTGTTGTATCCTCAGCTTTTGCTGCAAGTAATGTAAAGCTTGTAGTTGCATTTCCATCTGTTGAAACAATTTCAACGCTGTGTCTACCATCAATTAATGTATCAAGGTATGCAGACTTTACAGTTACAATTGTAGAACCTGATGCAAGTGTGTAATTTTCTTCATCAACAATTACACCATCAATCATAAGCATATCAAATTTATCAAGATCAGCTGAGCTTCTAAGAACTAAGTCCTGACCTCTTTCAAGTGTCTGATCTGCACCATCTAACATTTCATAAACAACTGATGTTGCTTCAAATGTTGGCTGTAATGACTTAGCTGCATCTGATGTTACATCAAGTCTTGCACCTGAATTTGATGGAGCTGCACTTGTAAGAACAAGTAAGCCATGCATGTTGATTGTTCCATCTTCGTTTCTTGTAGGAAGATTTGTAAGGTCTACATTTTCAAACCAATCATCAGTAACTACAACGCCCTGATTATTTCTTGATTTGCTACCATTGTAGAGGTAGTTATTCTCTGTTAAGAGTGAGTAAGGTACTAAATCAGCTGTTGTTGAGTTCTCAGTAGATGTTACAGAAATAAGACCTGAAACAATCCACTCCTTAACTAAGCTATCCTTAGTGTTAAGACCTACATTATAAACGCCTTCATCACCTACTGCATTACCATAAGATGTACAATTATAAATCTTACAGTCTGGGCAGCTGTTAGAAGTAATACCCTTACCAATATTACCAAATGTTACTGAGTTCTTTAATACGTGGCCACCCTTCATGTATGAACCACCAAGCTTGAATCCATTACCTTCACCGAATTCATATCCAGCTGCTGTAATATCATCTGTTGTTAACCAACCATTGTTATAAGCTACACAGTTGATGATCTGTACTTCGCCAATTTCACCAGAAATTGTCTTAGCAAATAAATCCCAACCATCATCAATATTGTTATGACCAATACAGCCATAGAATACATTTCCAACACCTGATGTAAGCTTTGCAGCAAAACCATCAGCATCATTTCTACCGCTATCGCAGTTATCAAATGATTCACAGTTCTTAATTACGTTATATGATGGCCATAATAATCCGCTTAAACCAGCTTCTCTTTCTGCACCATCTACTCTACTAATCTGAATACCAGTATTTGCAGAGCCTTCTACTGTACACATTTCAATTGTGTTATAGTTACCACCAACCTGGATACCTACTGCATTTGGATAATAAACATGAATTCCGTAAATATCCCAGTAGCTACCTGTTAAGCTGATACCCATGCCATCAAAGATTACCTTTCCAGCTGTTTCTGCTACTAACTTAATGTGCTTATCAGCTGTACCTGACATAGATCTTGAAATCTTTAATGAATTTCCCTTGTAAGTACCATTAAGCATTAAAATGTACTGACCAGGCTGTGCATAATTTACAGCTGTCTGTAAATCCATTGGATCTTCCTTAGTACCAGCTGCTGTTGTACTACCGTCTGCTGATACATATAAAATCTCGTTAACATTTCCTACTGTCTTATAAGATACAGTGATTGAACCCTGTAATGTCTGATAAGATGTAAGTTCCTGAACCTCTGGTCCATCTGGTGTAAAATCATACTTAATTGTATTAGTTGCAGATGTAAGTTCAACTGTTGTTCTTAATACTTCATTAGCATCTAAATGTCCTTCGTAAGCTACTGAACCATCAACATTGTAAACAACAATATTTCCTGAAGCTGTTGGAGAATAAATGAATTCATAATCCTTAACAGATGAAATATTTGTTGAGTAAACTCTACCGCTTGCTGTGCTAACACTAGAGTCTGAAGATTCACCAACACCTGTTGAATCAGATGTTTCAAACTTAATATCAGAAATATTAACAGATACCTTTCTAGCTACAAATACACCAACTGTAATTGAGCCATCTTCCTGTACTGTAAGGCAAGAAAGATCTGAGCTAGAAACTTCTACTCCATTAACTGTTGATACCCAAGCATCATTAGTCTTTTCAAGTGTAAATTCATATGAAGCGCCTGTAGTAAAGTTAGCTGTCTGACCATTAGCTTTCTGCTGATTTGTTGTACGAGTTACACCTGTATAATCTGTTGTATCAACTGATGAGTAACCTGTAATAATTCTCTGTCCGATGAAACCAGCCTTAGCTGAGAACATCTGAGTTGATACAGAGTTAAAATACTTATGAACATAATCTGGTGTTCCCCAGAAATTATAACCTAACATATCACAAGCAATGATACCAAAACCTGTCTGGTTATCAGGTGTAAGTGATGTGTCTGTAATAGTAAATGTAGCTGATAACTTAAAGTTTTCAGTGTTAGGATTTACTGTTGTGTAGTAGTACTGGAAGCCTTCCTCACCATCTGAAATCTTACCATTTGCAGCACCAGCGATTTCAATTGAACCTGATGTATTAGCTACATTTGTAACATTCTCAACTAAGCCAACCTTTTCTGTAGCTGAATCCTTAGATGAAATGTTAATAGATTCTGTTCCTGCTTCTGTTGTAATTACTGCATTTGTTTCCTGAGCAGAACCAACTGTTGCAATATTCCAAACTCTATCATCTTCTTTATTGATTTCAACGCCTGTCTTAGTTGTTGTAGCAACATAGCCATCAGAATTTCTTGTTGCTTTAATCTTAAAGTCGTATGTGCCTTCTGCAAGTGTTACTGTTGCATTAGCATCTTCTGTAGATGTAAGTAATTCGTAATTTTCTGAGTCTGAACTTTTAGCATATACATCATACTTATCTGCATCTTCAAGATTTAACCAATCAAGATAAACTGTTCCATCATCATTAGTAATGATAGATTCAATGACTGGTTCCTTAACAGCTAATACATAACCTGTCTTAAAAGCTTCATCAGAATACTTAACTGCCTCACCAGCTCTTTCAGCTGCTACTACAGCCTTGTAGTTGCCACTCCAAAGTGGAGTAAATGTAGCTGACTTTGTTGTATTATTCTTAATTGTTACTGTATTTACTTCATAATATGTGCCATCTTTCTCGTAGTATAAAGTTACCTGTAAGTCATCAGCACCTGTTATAGAATCAACATTTCCTTCAAAGTTAACCACAAGATTCATTCCTGATTCTTCAATTGAAGTTACCTTTGGAGCCTCTACCTCATCCCAAGGAGTCTGTTTTGCTTCACTAATTGGGCTAAACTTTGCCTGCCAGAACTGAGCTGTAGCACCAGCTACATAAGCATAATATGTTAAACCTGCTTTTACATCAAATGTAACTGTTTCATATAATGAATCAGCACCTGCAGCCTTTGTATAAACTACTGTACCATCTGAAGCAACAACATAAAATGTCTTATTCTTATTAATCTTTGCATCAACTGAGACTGAACCATTAGTAGTTGCTGTGTATTCTAAATAGCAGCCAGCTGTTGGAACTGCACCATTTGATGGACTAGCCTTTACAGAACCTGCCTTAGCATTTACACCAGCAATTGCTAAACCATCTGTAAATGTACCTGAATCAGTTGCATCATTCTTTGACCAACCCTCACCTCTTAAAATAAAGCCCTGAGTTGCAGTAGCAGAACTAGTTGTATTAAAAAGACTTTCAGCATCTACTGTAACTTCACTAGCCTTAAATGTAGCCTGCCAGATCTGAGCCTTTGATCCAGCTACATAAGCGTAATATGTCTTACCACCTGTAACTTCAAATGTGATTGTGTCATATAAAGATGCATCTGCTCCTGCTGTTTTTGATACAATAATATTTCCATCACTATCAACAACGTAAAGTGTCTTATTCTTACTTACCTTTGCATCCATTGTGAAAACACCATTAGTAGTTGCAGTATATTCTAAATACGCACCTGATGAAGGAATTGTGCCTGCTCCACTACCATTTTCTGTAGCTTTTGCAGTTGAATTAGCCTTTGCTAATCCATCTGGGAAATATCCTTCATCTGAAGCATCTTCAGTTAATGTACTCCATGCACCTACTAATCTAAGATTTGAGTCTGCATCAGCGCCGATTGTAGCACGAAGATCAGCAGCAGACCATGTAACTAATGAGCTTTCACTGCTTGCAGTTGCAGCGTAAGCAACGATACTTGACTGATTTCCAACGTAAAGATATGTTGGAACAAGACTTGTGACCATGAGAGCAGACATAACTGATGCGGCAATTCTCATAGCCTTATACTTCTTAAAGTTCTTAATCATAAATACCTCCCTAATTTATACTAAAAAATGCTCCGTCCCTTAGCATTTTTTAATCTAGTGGTGATAATTGGTGCAAAATATGTGTAAAGCCACCCCGCGAAATACCTTGTTCACCAATAAATCAACCAGCTAGATATATTTACCAAGAATTTAAATTCTCGGTAGGTATTATTATACATATTGCACATAAAAAGTAACACCCTCTAAAATGGGGGTATTTATACAAAATAGTTCACTTAGGGAAATTTACCATTTTTCTTTTTAAAAAAGATTTGTATTAGTGCAAAATAGCAAAAGGAGCTAACAAAGTAAAACTTTATCAGCTCCTTAAATATCAATTATTCTCTTATAAATCAAACTAAATTGCCCAACACAAGTTAATTTTACTGCTTAGTTAACTCAATAGTAACATTAGCATCATCTGTTAACTTTAATGTCTTATCTGACAATTCATAAGTATACTCATCTTCTTCTGTTGTACCAAGAAGAGTCATAGTAAGTGTAATTGTATCATCTTCAACCTTATATTCAAATGGTACTGAAACGCCACTTAAATCAAGAGAACCTGTTCCATCCTTTTCAAAAACAAAAGTATAAGCAATATCATCCTCAACCGATGTCCATGTACCAACAACTGACTTGCTTCCGCCACATGCAACTAATGTGAAAAGTAAAACTGAAGCAAAAATAACAGTTGTCATTTTCTTAAAAGTCTTCATATTATTTCCTCCAAATTAATATTCAATAGAATACTAATATACCTAATTTAGCTAGTTTTGTCCATTATTATGACCTATATAATATCTAGCTTTTTTAATAATTATATCAATTAACTGATCATAATAAATGTCATCTGCTGCCGTCATATTTGGATATACGCTTGTATCTAACATATTTGGAAGACTATTGATTTCAAGTAAGTAAATTTCTCCCTCATCACTCATAATCAAGTCAGCCTTTGCATAGATATCCATATCAAGGATGTCGCAAGCCTTTTCCACTAAGCGTTGCATTTTCCTAGCTGTATCCTTATCAAGATTAGCGGGACAAATCTTCTCGCTTTCCATGTCTGGATCCCACTTGCTCTTATAATTATTAAAGCCATCCTTTGGTCGAATCTCCATAACAGGAAGTGCCTTGCCATCAAGAATACCTACAGAGAACTCTCTACCCTCTATGTACTCTTCAACGATAATCCTATTGTCAAAGGAAAATGCATCTTGAATCGCTCTTGTTAACTCTTCGTCGTTATTTACCAAAGATACGCCAATACTTGAACCTGTACTACATGGTTTTACAACACATGGATAAGGAACATATTCTGCCTTGTGGCCCTTCTTTAACATAAAGCCCTTTGGCATTAGAATACCTTCTGGTACTAATACCTTTTTTGTAAGATATTTATCAAGAGATAGTAGACAACTCATCTGACTTGAACCTGTATATTTTACATCTAATAAGTCAAAGACTGCCTGAATATGTCCATCTTCACCAACCTTACCGTTTACAGACATAAAGACTAAGTCGGCTTTTCGACATATATCGATTACATTTTCACCAAAAATACCAAGTTTACCTTCTTGTCGTCTTATTACCTCGTCATTAACTTCTGCGGTCCTGTTCTTTAAAAGCTTAATCTCCTTTTCAAGGTTATTGTCCTCCTTAAAAAATCCATCCACTCTTTCGCTATCAATGCCAAAGAACAAGTCCAAAATATTAGCTTCATGACCTAATCTACGTAAGCTTGAGCAAATGTTATATGCCGAATATAAAGACATGTTACGTTCGCTGCTTACACCCCCAGTTAAAACAACAATTTTCATAAATCCACCTCATTCTCGCTAGATATTAAATTGTTAAATCCCTTAAACAAAGATTACTACAACATTAAATATTTGTAAAGCGGACATTCGGAATCCGCTTCGCTACTTCCTCATGAACGCAGTGGCACTGCGTTCAAGTGTTATCTATCTTCTAGTGGTATATAGTCTCTTCTCTCCTGCACATTCATGTAAGCCGGTCTAATAATCTTACCACAGTTGATTAACTCTTCAATTCTATGGGCTGACCAACCTGAAATTCTAGCAATGGCAAAAATTGGAGTATAAAGTTCCATAGGAAGCCCCAACATTCTATAGGCAAAACCTGAGTAGAAATCCACATTTGCAGAAACACCCTTATAGATTTTTCTTTCCTTAGCTATAAGTTCTGCGGCAATTTTTTCTACATTTGTCATTAAATGATACTCTTCTTCCATACCTTTTTGCTTTGAAAGTTTCTCTACATAACCCTTAAAAGCTCTAGCTCTTGGATCTGATAGAGAGTAAACCGCATGACCCATTCCATAAATAAGTCCAGTTTTATCAAAAGCTTTTTTATGTAAAATGAGGTCAAGATACTCTGCTATTTCCTCTTCATCATTCCAATCCTCTACATGTTCTTTAATGTCCTCAAACATCTTAACCACCTTAATATTGGCGCCACCATGCTTTGGTCCCTTTAAAGAGCCAAGGGAAGAAACCACTGCCGAATAAGTATCTGTGCCTGAAGAAGTTACTACATGAGTTGTGAAGGTAGAATTATTACCACCGCCATGTTCTGCATGCAAAACCAAAGACACATCTAGTAACTGGGCCTCTAGCTTAGTGTATTTGCTGTCAGGTCTAAGGAGCCACAATATATTTTCAGCAGTAGAAAGATCCGGTCTTGGCTCGTGAATTATAAGGCTACCGCCAAACGTTGACTGTCTATAGGCAATGTAGCTATAAACCGCAAGTAAAGGAAATTCTGAAATCAACTGCATGCACTGTCTAACTACGTTAGGAAGGGAAATGTCATCCGCCTTATTATCATAAGAATAAAGCATAAGCACACTTCTAGCTAAGGCATTCATAATGTCCTTACTTGGCTTCTTCATAATAATATCTCTTACGAAGTTAGGTGGAATCTGTCTGTACTCCCCTAACATCTCTTTAAATCTGTCTAGCTGTGGCTTTGATGGAAGTTCTCCAAACATAAGCAAATATGTCGCTTCCTCAAAACCAAATCTTTTCTCCTGTGTAAATCCTGCTATAAAATTTTCAACATCTATGCCCCTATAATATAGCTTTCCATCGCAAGGATGAGACTTTCCGCTTTCATCAGTATAGCTAGAAACAATCTCACTAATTTCTGTAAGTCCGGTTAAAACACCTTTACCATTTAAATCACGCAATCCTCTTTTTACCTGGTATTTCTCATATAAGGGTTCACTAATTTTGTTATTTGAACGTGCTTTGTTGGCTAACTCTTTAATATCCTGTGTAACAAAGGAAAAGTTCTTTTCTGTAATCTCCATTCATGCCCTCCGGTTCTTTAATTTTATCGTCTAAGTCTTCCTCCCTCATACTTAGTATGAGCTTGTAAGACAGCCTTTAGTGACCTTACTCTATCTGCTAAGTTACCCTTCTCTACTACAATATCAAGGGATTCTGCAAATAAATCTATCAAATCATCATTGATATTATTATTTAGCAATAATAGAGCATCTAATTTATCTTCATATTCCTTTGAATCAAGGAATTTTTCTACTAAGCTAGCGATTCTATCTTCCTTTGAACTAGAATCTGTCTCTGGGCTTGTAGCTTCTATCTGACCTGCTGTTGCAAAAACTTCTTCTTCCTTTGAAAATGCAGTTTCTGCCTCATCTATTGGGCTTACATTTCCAAATTCATCTAGTGAAACCTGGCTAAATCTGTACTTTTGCTTAACCTCTGGGTATTTCACATGGTCTACTTCACTCATAAACATATCAAGAGGTCTTACATACTGCTTAAAATCCCCATATAAAGCCTGATATAAAACTAGGGCCTCCTTTGTTTCTGAATGGTAAACTATATTATCTACTTTATATAATTTATTTTTAAAATGCTTATAAAAGCCACCTATAACTAGTTTTCTTGACATTATTAAATTACCGTTACTGAAAACTTATAAAAAGTTATATACTTTATGTTTCATTCCTACTTCAGCGAGTATGCTTTTGATGGTATAAATACCTATCTACTCACAAGTTCTTGTACTCTCCATAGGCGTAAATTCCGAACTAACGTATCCGTACATATTTGCATTAACATTTAAGTGTTAGCTTGCAAATTTTTCTCCATAAGCTCTTAGATTGAGTGATGCTTGGAAATCTCTATCTATAACATTTCCACACTCACATCTATAAGTTCTATCAGATAGTTTTAGATCCTTTTTAATTTTCCCACAGCAACTACAAATTTTTGATGATGGATAAAATCTATCAGCTATAATAAGTTGAATACCACTATCATTGCATTTGTATTCTAGTTGTTTTCTAAATTCAAAGAATCCCTGATTTTGAACCGCTTTAGATAAGTACCTATTTTTCATCATTCCACTAACGTTTAAATCTTCAATACAGATAAATCTTGGTTTTCGATTTACTATCTCAGATGTGGTCTGATTCAAATAATTCTTACGGATATTTGTTAATCTGTGATTTACTTTTAATAAAAGTTTTTCATTTTTAACTATATTATTAGTTTTGCAGTATTTTCCTTTCTTTTTATTTTGTTCATATTTACGAGATACGCTGCGTTGTAATCTACGTTTGCGTTTCTCAAGTTTCTTAACAGTTTGACTTTTGTTAATGTTCTTATATTTATTAGTATCAGAACATATAGCCAAATTTTTTATTCCAAGGTCAATTCCTATACCATCGCCATTAAGCTTTTCCTTACAGTCTGGAGAGTCTATACATACGCTAATCCACCAATTCAATCCATCAAAGGATATTCTTGGATTCCTGTATTTAGCATCCGTAGGAATGCGTCCGTGCTCTGCAAGTCTCACCCAGTTTAATTTTTGCTTATTGGCTCTTCTACTAGAAGAAAAGCTCACAAATTTAACGTGAGTATCACTAAACTGTATTTTGACATTATCCTGATAGAATTTTGGTATTGATTTCTTTTTGGACTTAAACATTGGGTATTTTGAAACACCCTTGAAAAAGTTCTTATAGGCTGTACAAGCATCTTTAATTGCCTGTTTGGTTACATCGTTAGAAATACGCTGTAACCAAATATATTCATCAGAATTTCTAAGTCTTGTGAATTCTTTTCTAAGCTCTGTATCTGGAATGAATTTACCGCCTTTTTCGTAGTTTTCTTTTTCCTTAGCTAAAGCCCAATTAAAAGCAAATCTTGCTGCACCTGCGTACTGAAACATTTTCGTTTGTTGCACGTTATTAGGTATCAACATTACTTTTATTGCCTTTATCATTACTCTCCTCCCTTGAATCAATTCTTGGACAAGTTTCTTAGCTTTATTAGCTCTTTTGCCTTGTAATTAACTTATAAAACTCAACAGTATTTTATAGACTTTTATAAGTTTTATTTAACTGTCATCAACCTCTACATTTTATTCTATTTTTAGATATACATATTCACCTTCCAGTTTGTTATAAACATGCTTGCCAATAATAGATAGTAAGTCTCTGATTTCTTCAATTTTTTCACTTGCAAATTCAACATATGAATGATTCTTATCAGATTCATTTTCATTTTCATACATGTCATTACAATACACAAAAAACTTATCCAATATATCGTCTAAAGGATACTGCGAAACGTAAGGATCGCTAGGTTCATTTTCTTCTAGCTCAGGTTCTGGCTCAAAAACTATAGAAGTCACATAAATAACCTCCTTTTCATTAGGATCATGTAAATCTTCCCAGACAATATCATCATCTGTTCCGACATTTTCGATTTCACGATAATATCTTTTTCCATCATATGTAAGTATCATGTACTCCTCAAGAAATTCTCCGCTTCCCTGAGCCCAGTCTTCTGATTTCAGTAATTTCGAAACCAACTCGGTATCTGAACACCCCTTAAGTGATAAAGATTCACCATAAGATTTTTTATCTATAGTTTTGTATATCATATCTTCTACTTTTTCATAATCATCTGAATTATACTTTTCTGCCTCATAAAATCTAATATTTTTCACGTTACAAATTCTCCTTTTTAATTTTGCTTTTTCTTGAATTTATCAAAAAACCGCATATATATCTCCATAGTTTTTAAGGTTAAAAAACTACAATAATTCTATATTATATTTATAAACATTGCAATTCATTTCTTGAACCTCTAAGTTGTTGGCCGGATTGCATTTTTGGTTTTCATAGTAGTACCTCCATATATCGCAAAATCTTTTTCTTAACATGTAATTGCTCTGCGTAATCCATTAAAAGATTTATATTTCTATTTTCATATTTTGCGTATCTCTTCATCGCGTCAAGAACAATTTGAATATCAGAACCTTCGCCCCTAACAATATCACACAAAGTTCTTTCTATATTATAGACGCGGATTGGATTCCCACTGAAAGACAGTGCATCACTCAATCCTAAAGAGTATTTATCTCGCACTACTCTTTTTATAATTACATTTTCATTTTTCAAAGATGGTGCATTATAGCCCTGAGGAAAAGTAAATGAATATACAGCAGGAATTCGATCTGTAAATCCATGAATGTATAATGCTGTCTCATGAGACACTATACCCTTGGGATATTTTACGCTAAGGATATATAAATCATCTTCCCATTCATCTGTAATCTGATATAGTCCCCGACCGACTCTCATCAGTTTGTTGTTATTTACATAAGTTTTTAATGCTCGACGATCTCCGCCATAAGCTTCAACATCAGTAACTTTTACAAGGCCATCTGTCGATTCTGCAATTAATTTTTCAATAATATTGCTCATTTTGCCACCACCTTTCACACATTAATTTTATATCGAATAATGTGTGAATGTCTATAAATTTGCGCATTTCTCGAAACATACATTTCTTAAACAATAACCATTACCATTTTATGTGTATTTACACGTTTTTATGTAGTGGATAACCACAAAAAAAGACAACGCATAACCAATTTATCGATTTGCGCTGCCTATACGAAAAATAATACTACCGATTATATATTACTTTTTACCAAATAATTGGAATTTCAGCTAATTTACTGTTC
>NZ_JAEEVD010000037.1:0-24365 GCF_016290755.1 Lachnospira sp. | reverse complement strand
GGGGCTTTAACCCCTTCTGACACTAGTAAGCTTTATACCCCCGCTTAAAGCTTACGCTTTTGAAGCGGGGGATTGCTTACACTGCGTTCAAGTTTATGTGAGAAAAAATACAATAAAAAGGCAATAAAAAAACTTGGTGGGTTTTTCCTGCCCACCAAGTTCTCAGGTTTCATTAGGATTCTTTCCTGTCCCCGTTAAAACCTTTATGAATATCTTGTGCAAAATCTTAGCATTGCCATGGTTTTTCCTGCCATATCCCCCAATACATTATCTCACCCAAGTATATCCTAAATTATTCATTCTTAGATAAGATCCCCTATTCCTATCTAAAAACATTCCCAAAACATTGTTTTGGTAATTTCCAACAAAATCATTATACAATACAATTATCTTTTATGCAAGATGTATATTTTTTAACAATCTTTAGAGCTTTTAGACTCCTTTAGATCATCCGCTGCTGCCTCTTTACTAGCTTCTACATTTTCTAAAGAATCCTTATCTGGATATTCAAAAATATATCTCTCATAGCCATTAATCACAGTGGTATCCTGATTAAGCTGCATCTCTGGCTTAAAATTTAGCATATAGTTTTTGTGCACATGACCGTGAACAAAGAACTTAGGCTTGTATTTGGCAATGATGTCATTAAAGACCTCAAAGCCCACATGGACATGGTCTGGCCCATCATTAATGCCTTTAGCCGGAGAATGAGTAAGCAAAATATCAATACCCTTATTTTTCTTAATAGAGAGCCAAACCTTATTAACCCTACTCTTCATCTGCATCTGAGTGTATTGATTATCGCCCTTTTTGTATCTAATAGAGCCACCAAGGCCAAGAATTCTAATGCCCTTATAGACATAGACCTTGTTCTCTATGCAAATACAGCCATCTGGCGGCGTATCCTTATAGCAATCATCATGATTACCCCTAACATAAAGGATTGGCACCTTAGCAAAGGTTGCAAGAAAGGATAGATACTTTGGATCAAGGTCTCCTGCAGATAGTATTAAGTCAATACCCTCTAATTTTTCTTTTTTAAAATAATCCCATAAATATTCTGACTCTACATCAGCAAGTACAAGTATCTTCATTTACTCTCCTTTTTTCTTTAAAAACTTCTCTTTAAGCTTAGCGGATAATTTAGCCTCTGTAGTCTTATCAAGCTTAAAGATACCCTGACTTGCCACCATACGCTTAGCGCTATCATTAAGGGAATCTAAATCTGGAAAACTAGCAACAACATTATCAAGTAAATAATCCATTGTAATAATCTGCTCAGGATTTAAAACCTGCCCCTCCTTATTACGCATATTTCCCTCCTGATCAATTAATTCACCTTCGAAAATGTTAAATTTACCCTCTATTATTTCCTGCATAATTAAGTTTACAAGTCTCTTAGTTGTAGCAGGAATTGAGTTAGACTCAATAATTTCAATAACTCCAGCAGAAAGACCCCAAAGATAGTTAAGCGCCTTAACACTACCATCCTCTTCCGCCTCTCTATCCCAAGAGCCACTTAAAATGCTTTGAATCAATTTTTCATAAAATACACCCCAATGCCATACAGTCATAGCAAAGTGAGTATTATAGCCTTCTGTATCACCATTGCAGTAAAGACCGAAGTTTCTCTTACCCTTCATAGGGGTAATCATATCCTGGTCAGAAATGCAGTGAACTCCGTTAGCGGCAAAATTTGCCTCTACATCATTGTCCTTAATTCCGCTCCATTCCACATAAACCTTAACTCTTGGATTAACCATCTTAGCGCCAAGAGCAAAGGCATTGATATTAGCTGTCACACCAAAAATTGGGCAATTAGCCACATAGCCAATTCGACCACTAGCTGCCATAGAACCAGCAATAATACCACTTAAGAACTTAGCCTCATACATTCTTGCATAATAAGTTCTAATGTATTTGTGTGGTATCTTTAAAGAACAGTTAAGAATCTTAACCTTAGGGTTTGCAATAGCCACCTTTAGGGAAGCCATAGTCATGGATGGTGATGTAACAAAGATGATATTGACGCCATTTTTAATAAGCTTTTTCATCTCCTTCTCATCATCGATTTCCGGAATGACGTTTTTGGCAACCACTGTCTCTATCTGGTCTCCAAAGACCTCTTCAATATACTGTCTACCAAGCTCATGAGAGTAAACCCAGTCTGACTTTTCAGGGCTATTCTCATAAATAAAGCCAATCTTTAACTTCTTAGTCTGCTGACTTGGGAATGGTAGTAAATAGCTTAAAATGTTCTTTTTACGTGTATCTGTTGGGTCAAGCTTAAAATCCACTTCGCTGTTATCATCAAGAAGTTCAAACTCTGCCCAAGTCTTTGCCACATTTCGCGACATTTCCATAGGTAGCATATTCACTACGTTCTTATAGCCGTGAATATGTACGAATCGTAAAAATGAATCGCCAATAGGAAAGTCAAACTTCTCCCCGCCTCTTTCTAAATAGGCATTCTTAAAATTAAGATAGGCAGAGCACATATCACGCTTGTCCTCATCATTTGCAAAGTCGCCCTTCTTAATTCCTGCAAGGCTCATAAGGGAAGTAAAACTTCCTTCCTTACTAAAGTAAATATCATTAATCTTAGTGGCCTTATAAAAGTCCATAAATTCGTAGTAAATACGCACATTTACATTGTTAGGGTCATACTTTGGAATCTTTCTTGTAACCTTAGCGTTAATAGTTACTGCTCCAAAATACTTTAAAACCGAAACTCTTTTATTGCCCTCTAAGACATAAAATTTATTCATGTATTCGTAAACTTTAATAGGCTCTCTAATGCCCTCATTTACCTGGCTGTCTGAAAGAGATGCCCACTTAGCTGCAAATTCTGTTCCCCAATCAAGTAAAGGCATGAAATTGTCAGCAAAAGCATTGGTTCTACCCTTAGTACATGTACCAACTACGAGACTTAGAGGGATTTGATCCTCCCCTAAATTAACTTCTCTCTCAATAGTACTTTCATCTAAGAAGTCTTCAAGAACTGGTAAATAAGGTGATTTACCTCTGTTCATACATGCATTATAGGCTCTTTTTCCTGATTTAAGCGCTGTCTGATAATCCTGAACTGACATAGTATTCGCCTCCTTAATGTAAAGCGGACATTCGGAATCCGCTTCGCTACTTCCTCATGAACGCAGTGGCACTGCGTTCAATCTAACTTGTAGAAATTTTCAGTATTAGTATATCATAGCTAAACCTTCGTAGTCACTACATTTTCAGTAAAGCGGACATTCGGAATCCGCTTCGCTACTTCCTCATGAACGCAGTGGCACTTTGTGCCAGCTGTCAGAAGGGGCTTTAACCCCTTCTGACACTAGTAAGCTTTATACCCCCGCTTAAAGCTTACGCTTTTGAAGCGGGGGATTGCTTACACTGCGTTCAAAAAAGCCCCACCCAAAGGACTAAATCCAATGGATGGGACTCTTTTAGTTACAAGCTAAAATCTGTATTACTTAGGACAAAAGTTTTGAGTTTGCAATCTGAACTATATGTTGTAGAAGAAGAAAGATTAATTGACTCGGGTGTGTCCTCTTCCTTCGCATCCTTCCTTTGATGTTTCTTAGCAACATATTCTTTCTTGCGCTCCTCTTCGCTTTTATCCTTCATCTTTGGTGTAATCTGAATTGTTGTAACTGCTTCAACCGCTAATAAATCGATAACTCCGTTTATCATAAATATCCCTCCTTGGAAAAAGAAAAAGCGGTAAACTAACTATCTTCTATTTTCTATATCGGAATATTTACTTATAACTTTATACTTTAATCTAATTATTTAAAAATAAATTTCAAAGGGAACACTAAACATTAAACTAAAAATTAATTCTTCTTAATTCTTCCGTGGAGAAGTGGTGAAATTGGCTTATAAATAAGCACAGTAATTACTACTGAAATCATGCCTTTAACAAAGGTAAATGGCACGTTAAATATAAGCAAACACTCAAATAAATTATCCACTGAAGGAATGATTGCCTTATAAGCTGCAATAATTGCATCCATAGGCATAAAGTTTGTGTAGAATGGGTACACAATAAAATAATTTGTTACAAGGCTAAATACTGCCATTGCACAAGCACCAACTGTAGCACCAATAATTGCTGCTGACTTTGATTTCTTAAGCTTATATACGCATCCTGCTACACCTACAAAACAAGCACCAAGTAAGAAGTTAGATAATTCTCCAACAAAACCTGATGAGGAATCAAGAAGGTGTAAAAGGTTCTTAATAAGTTCAATTAAAATACCAGCAATTGGGCCATAGGCAAATGCACCAATAAGGGCTGGTAAATCTGATAAATCAAGCTTAATAAAGCTTGGAATTAAAACTGGTATTGGGAATTCAAAAAACATAAGAATAAATGCAATACCTGAAAGCATACCAATACCTGCTAGCTTTACAACATCTACTCTCTTTTTAGACTGACTATCCATCTATATAATTTCCTTTCTCCTTAAAAAATGTGTGTGAAAGATAGCATGCTTTTAATAAGAAAAATCTTAAAAAGCATTATAATTACTATCTTTCATATCATTTTAATATGATACAATCTAATTGTGCAACTATTATTTTATGTTTTTCCGATAAATTTTATCATTATAGTTGTAAAACAGCTGTTTATCTACAGCCTGCAAGATAAGCGCAGCCATACATGCCTGCATCATTAAGGAGCTTTGCCTGCATAATATTAGTATATTTTGATGGATGGAAAACATACTTCTTGTAGCTTTCTCTTATCTTATCAATGAAGTAATCGCCGGCTTTTGAAACACCACCACCGATTACAAATACCTCAGGATCAATCATGCCAGCGGCAATTGCAAGACCCCTTCCAAGATAATCTGTAACATAATCAACTATCATTATACTTAAAAGGTCGCCCTTTTTAGCCTCATCAAATACATCCTTAGCTGTTAAATTCTCGATTCTTTTAAGGGTAGAGTTATTTCCCTTTTCTGCTAACATTTTCTTAGCAACCCTTACAATTCCTGTAGCAGAAGCCACAATTTCAAGGCAGTCCTTCTTACCACAATTACACTCCCCCATGTCCTCTGTAACTATTGGCAAATGTCCAATCTCACAGGCAGCACCATTAAAGCCATTAACAGGCTTGCCATCTATAATTATGCCGCCGCCAACGCCAGTACCAACTGTTATAAAGACCATACTTGAAAACTCCTTAGCGCTTCCAAGCCAGTATTCACCAAGAGCCGCCATGTTGGCATCATTTCCAACACGGGTTTTAATGTGAAGTAAATTTTCAAATTCATTTACAACATTAAAGACACCCCAACCTAAGTTGATACACTTATTAACCACGCCGTTATCAAGGACAGAACCAGGAACTCCAAGGCCAATAGCCTCAATCTCCTCATCCTTAATTCCAACTTTTTTGTTGTTCTTTCTAATATATTTTGCAATATCCTCTAAGATATATTTGCCATTCTCTTCTTTGCGAGTCTTAATTTCATCTTTAGTTATAATCTGTCCGCCAGACTTAATAAGCCCACATTTGATAGTTGTTCCACCAATGTCAATTCCATAATAGTACATATTATCCCCTTTATTCCTTTCCTATGTCTAAAATTTTCAAAGCCATATGTAGCACGCAGGCCTCCTTAAAGCTTCTAGGATTGTAGCCTGTTTGACTAGCTATTCTATTAAGCTTATATTGCAAGGTATTCTTATGCATAAAAAGCTTGTCACAAGTAGATTTAAGAGACATATTTTCATCAAAATAAGCCTTTAAAATCTCGATATCTTCCTTTGATAGATTACACATTGTCTTTTGTAAAAATGTCTTCTTAGCATCATCTGTAGCACTTGATAGCAAAATTTCTACATCCAAATCTGAGAAAAGTGCCACCTTACCCTCTTCTACAACGCAGGTAAGAGCTAGGTTTGCAAGTCTATAAGAATCACACTGACGAGTAAGAATTCTTGCATCCCCCACGCCAATCTTTAAGATCTTACTGTTTCGCTTAGCCAAGTTACTAATAAGAAAAGACTTCTTATCAAGCTCCTTCTCACTAATAATGAGCACATACTCATTAGGATAGTTGAAGGTGTAGATGCTGTTATTTAGATGTCCAATTGTTTCAAAAATGTCTGACTCAATCATAGATAAATTCACAGGATTATATCTATTGCTTACCTTAATAACCACAGTGACGTAATTGTCCTCGAAATTATTAATGCCAGCAAGGGATAAGACCTGCTTCATAAAGTTTCTATTAATATTGTCTTCATTAATAAGAGAATAAACCACATAGTTAATCTGGGCCTTCTTATCATGATTACTAAGTTCTAGCTCATGCTCTCTTACTAAAAGCAAGGTGATTCTTTGGGCAAAATATGCATACTTAGTTACCTCATCAGGTTCCCCGGTAATACCAATAACCGCAATGGTTTCCCCGTTGTGAATAATGGGCATATTAATACCTTTCTTAATTCCCTGCAACTTATTATCTTCATGTACAATCATAGTTTCGCCGCTTATAGCCGCATTTTTACCTGCCTCATGGTAAGAACCTATTCTTGAAGGATCGGTACTTGCACTAATTGTGCCATCCACCTTAATAAAATTAATATCATGTTCGCAAATAGATTTAATAGCGTCTACAATCTGGCTTGCTAACTGCTCTCTAATATCTATTTTCATATAATACCTCTCACGAGTTTTGTTACATATAACAATAATAACATAAGAGCTGTAAAAATTAAATGTCATATCTAACATATAAAAAGAATATTTCAAATGATATTATTGTTATAAGCTTGTCAATCAACAAAGCTTTTCACTATATATCAAAAAGCAAAAGCTCTTCCTGCTTTTGCTTTTTTAAAAAGAAAGGAACTTTTTATGAAACTACTTTTTGCTTCTGATTCATTTAAAGGTACTTTATCAAGTGCTCAAACAATCAAGCTACTTGGTCAGGCTGCTAATGAAGTATTTGAGAACGTGGAATACTCTGGTGTTGCTGTAGCAGATGGCGGAGAAGGTACAACTGATTCTGTCATTGAAGCAATGAACGGAGAAAAGATTTACCTTGATGTTCATGATCCCTTAATGAATACGGTAAAAGCGTACTATGGTAAGTTTTCAGAAACACAGGCTGTTATTGAAATGGCTGCTGCATCTGGTTTACCATTAGTTCCAACAAATTTAAGAAATCCCCTTAACACCACTACTTACGGTACTGGTGAAATGATCAAGGATGCTCTTGATCGTGGCTTTACAGACATTTCTATCGCAATCGGTGGTAGCGCAACGAACGACGGTGGTATTGGATGTGCAAAAGCCCTCGGCGTAAAATTCTTAGATAAAGATGGTAACGAACTTGAAGGTTTTGGTCGTGATTTAGATAAGATCGTTACAATTGATGCCTCTCAGATTGATCCAAGAATTAAAGACGCTAAGATCACAGTTATGTGTGATGTAACAAATCCTCTTTGTGGAGAGAATGGAGCCACATACACATTTGGTCCACAGAAAGGTGCAACAAAAGAAATACTCCCTATCCTAGAAGAGGGTATGAAAAACTATCGAGATATCATTAAGAGAAATTATAATGTCGATCCTGACGCCATAGCCGGCGCTGGTGCAGCCGGAGGACTCGGTATTGCTCTTAAGGTATTTGTAAACGGAGAGATGAAGTCAGGAATCGAAACAGTTCTTGATTTGATTAAATTTGATGACCGTCTTGACGGCGTAGATCTTGTTATTACAGGTGAAGGCCGTACAGACTGGCAGAGTTGCTTTGGTAAGGTTATGCAGGGTGTAGGCAAACGTGCTAAAGCAAAGAACATCCCAGCCATCGGTCTTAGCGGTAGCCTAGGTAAAGATGCCGATAAGATTTTTGACTACGGAATTGAGTCAATTATGACTACGGTTGACGCTCCTATGGAACTTGAAGAAGCTCTCACTCGTGCAGAAGAGCTTTATTATAAGGGCGCAATCAGAATGTTTAGATTCATCAAAGCAGGTATGAGTATTTCTAAGTAATTAAAAGGTTCTTAACTTTTTTGCTAGTTTAATACCCCATCCTACATTTACATTTATAATTGTTTAGGAGGTTTTAATATGACTTACGATTTTAACACAATTGGCGCACTTATCGGTCTCGTCATCGCAATCATATTAATTATTAAGAAAGTTCATCCAGCATACAGCCTTATTTTAGGCGCTTTAGTTGGTGGTTTACTCGGTGGTGGTGGTTTAACTACTACTGTTAGTACAATGGTAAATGGTGCATCAAGTATGATGTCATCAGTGCTTAGAATTATGACATCAGGTATTTTAGCTGGTGCATTAATTAAGACAGGCTCAGCACAAAAAATTGCAGAAACAATCGTAGATAAGTTAGGTGAAAAACGTGCTATTGCAGCCGTTAGTATTGCTACTATGATTATTTGTGCAGTTGGTGTATTTATTGATATATCAGTTATAACAGTTGCCCCTATCGCATTAGCCATTGGTAAGAAGGCAAACATTTCCAAAGAATCCCTTCTTCTTGCCATGATAGGTGGTGGTAAGGCAGGAAATATAATATCTCCAAACCCTAATACAATCGCAGCAAGCGAGGCATTCAATGTTGACTTAACATCATTAATGCTTAAAAATTTAATTCCTGCCCTATGCGCACTTGTTGTAACAATTATTCTTGCAACTCTTCTTTCAAAGAAGAAGAACGGTCTTATGGTTGAAGCAAGTGATATTGAGGTAAATGACACAAAGTTACCAAACTTCTTTACAGCAATTATTGGACCTTTAGTAGTTATTATATTACTTGCTTTAAGACCAATTGCTAACATCACAATTGATCCATTAATAGCACTTCCTATTGGTGGTTTAGTTTGTATTTTAGTTACTAGAAACTTTAAGGACACAATTTCAATTACAGAATTCGGTTTATCTAAGGTTGTAGGCGTATCAATTCTTTTAATTGGTACAGGTACAATTGCTGGTATCATTAAGGCATCAGCACTTCAGTATGATGTAATCAATGCTCTTGAAGCATTAAGCATGCCTGCATTTATCCTTGCTCCATTATCTGGTGTTCTTATGGCTGCTGCTACTGCTTCAACAACAGCAGGTGCTACAATTGCCGCTCAGACATTTGCACCTACATTAATTGCTGAAGGTGTTCCTGCTCTTGCAGCTGCAGCAATGATACATGCAGGATCAACAGTTGTTGATTCATTACCACACGGTTCATTCTTCCATGCAACTGGTGGTTCAGTATCAATGTCAATTAAGGCTAGAATGAGATTAATTCCTTATGAAGCTTTAGTTGGTTTAACAAGTACAATAGTCGCAGTGATTATGTACTTAATCTAATTTTTCAGTTAATTTTAACTGACACATTTTGTTTTCTCTTTAATATAGCTTAATAAAGCATAAATAAACTCCCCATAAAGGTACCAAAAACCAAACTACTTAACCTTTATGGGGAGTATTTATATATCTTAATGAAAATATTTCTCTTAGAGTAATTTAAATCCTAGTCTTTAACAACACTCTGTGACATTTCCTGAATCTCAACAATAGATATTAGTAATGAGAATCACTAAGCTATACAAGCCTCAAGTTCCTTTTGGATTTCCTCTCTATTATAGTCAAGACCAATGAATACAATCTGATTTAGTCTGTCACCGTATTCCTCATCCCAGTCTTCTAAGACTTCAGGATAAAGGTCAAAAACCTGCTGCTTCTCTTCTTTACTAAATGCGTCAACCCAGTTTGAATACTCCATAACAGAAGCATTGCGACCAGCACTCTCAACTAACTGAACGTGAGTTGGATCATCCTCAAACCAGATGTAACCCTTTGATCTAATAATTTCATGAGGAAAATTCTGCTCTAAAAAGCCCATGAACTTTTCTCTAACAAAAGGTCGTTTTTCTTCAAAAACAAAGGAGTCAATTCCGTATTCATCCTGCTCACTTTTCTTACCCTCCGCACTCTCCTTAAGAGCTCTTTGAATTGCAGAAGAATTCATAGCCTTCTCATAATCAAAGCTAGCTCCATTAAGGATTCTATCGTAGTTTACCTTACCAAAAATACTCTCAATAATCTCTGCCTCAGGCTGTAACTTCTTAATTAGATTCTTAACCTCAAGCAAGGCCTCAGAACTAACTAAGTCGCATTTATTCAAAACTATACAGTTACAAAATTCAATCTGGTCCATAACTAGATTTATAATGTCAGGGTCATCCTCAGTGTTGTCGTCATCTAGATCTACGTTGTCGTCAATGCGAAGTTTGAGGTTTGAACTAGCTTTCTTATTGGCCTCTGTCACATTTTCCTTAAGATGCTCCTGAATGTCGAAGAGGAATTCCTTATTGATTCTGTCTGCATCCACAAGAGTGATGATTCTTGAAAGGAAGAAGTTGGCCTTCTTGTTAGTCTCTTCGTAAGCTAGGAAAGACTGAGCGATATTAGCGGGCTCACTGATTCCAGAAGCTTCAACAAAGATGGCATCAAGGTCCTTAATCTTTGCAAGGTTTTCAATCTCCACCATAAACTCATCGCGAAGTGTACAGCAAATGCAACCGTTACTAAGCTCAATCATCTTTGTGTCCATTTTTTTCATAGTCTCGTTCTTAATAAGCTTAGCGTCGATGTTGACCTTACCCATGTCGTTAACAACAAGGGCGATTTTTCTATTCTCAAAGGCAAGTAAGTTGTTTAAAAATGTAGTCTTGCCGGAACCTAAATAACCAGTAATAAGCACTACTGGTATCCTTTTCTTACTAAATAAACTCATTACTTTGTCTCCTTGTGAATAGTGTACTTCTTAAGTCTTTTACAATACTTTCTTACTTCCATTCGCTCTGGATGAAGTCTTTTATTCTTTGTTGTTGTGTAATTTCTGTCGCCGCATTCTGTGCAGGCAAGTATGATCTTTATACGCTGTGATGCCATAATATCCTCCTATATGATAGCCGTTATTAGATAAATTCTATGAATTGGCAAATTTGCAAGTCATTTGCAATTTGCAATTCAATTGCATATTATAGCACCATAAAAAATGTTGTCAATAACTTTTGCGAATTATTTGCATTTTTATTTAAGGATTAAAACTCTACCTTAAAGCCCTTTTCCCCTTCCACTAAATCCAATCTTTCCTTAGACATGGAGTAAATTCGAATAACTCTATCGGTTCTTAACTCCTCCACAAACTGATCAATTGTCTCTTCTGGACCTTGAACCTCTAGGCTAACAGAGCCGTCATATTCATTTTTTACAAAGCCAGTTAATTTGTAGGCCTGGGCTAAAAGGCTGGCTTTATATCTAAATCCTACACTTTGTACTCTTCCTGTAAAAAAATAATAATATCTGACCATCTCGTCCATAAAAACTCCCCCTAGTAAATTTTTTTCAAATCTATAAGCAGTCCAAAAATATACACTTTCTATGCATATATAGGAAAATTATTTAATTCGCATACCTATATTTATACTAGCATTTTAGTCAATAATTGTATATATTGTAATAATTATTTTTTGTAAAAATATATCACTAGAGGGAAAAAAGCTGGCGCCAGTTAGTGTTTATCCGTATATAAAGCTGGCGCCAAGGCTTATAAGTCATTATAAATTTATCTTAAGCGGACTTTACCTTGCTAGATTTCTGTCCATCTTCTGCTATCTGTCCTTCTGTCTCCCTTAATAACTTTGCTGCTGCTACTAAGTTTCTTAAACTCTCAACGGTCTCCTTCTCGCCTCTTGTCTTAAGGCCGCAGTCAGGGTTCACCCAAAGCTTCTTACTATCAAGCTTAGATAACATTTTCTTTAAAGCATTAAAAATCTCATCAGTAGATGGCACACGAGGGCTGTGAATGTCGTAAACTCCAGGGCCTACGGCAGTCTTAAAGTTGTTCTTTCGTAAGGCATCCAAAATCACAAGATCAGAACGAGAAGCCTCAAAGCTAATAACGTCTGCATCCATGGCATCAATGGCAGGAATGATGTCATTAAACTCGCTATAGCACATGTGAGTGTGAATCTGAGTTTCCGGCTTCACGCCGCTAGTCACAAGCCTGAAGCTCTTAATTGCCCAGTCAAGATACTCGCTGTACCAATCGGATTTACGAAGTGGAAGCTTTTCGCGAAGGGCCGCCTCATCAATCTGAATAATCTTAAGACCCGCCGCCTCAAGGTCTAAAACTTCGTCTCGAATTGCAAGGGCAAGCTGATTAGTCATCTCTTCCTTTGTAATGTCTTCACGAGGGAAAGACCAGTTAAGAATAGTCACAGGACCTGTAAGCATGCCCTTTACCTCTCTATTAGTGAGGGAATTTGAGTAGCTTGACCAATCCACAGTGATAGCCTCTTTTCTGCTTACGTCACCCCAGATAATTGGTGGCTTCACGCAGCGGCTACCATAGGACTGAACCCATGCATTTTTTGTGAAAATGTATCCATCTAGGTGCTCACCAAAATACTCCACCATGTCGTTTCTTTCAAACTCACCATGGACAAGTACGTCTAGGTCTAATTCTTCCTGAAGCTTTATGCAGTCCTTAATCTTTTCCTTGATGAAATTCTTGTATGTCTCTTCGTTTATAAGACCCTGTCTGTAAAGCTTTCTATTCTCTCTTACATCCTTAGTCTGTGGGAAAGAACCAATTGTTGTAGTTGGAAAATCCGGTAAGTTAAGGACTTCTCTTTGAATCTTAGCACGCTCATTAAACTCAGGGAGTCTAGTAAAATCCTCTTCCTTAATATTTGCTAGACGTTCCTTTACCTTAGGATTTACGCTGTTTACGCGGCCGTTAAAGAGACTTTGGTTGTAGATGTAGATGTCTTTTTTATTCAAAGCGGAGTTTAGATCTGTAAGTGCTAAATCTAAAACAGTATTCTCTTTAAGCACTAATTCTGAAAGATTCTTTAGCTCGGCTAACTCCTTTAACTTTTCATAAGCAAAGGCAAAATGTCTCTTATATTCAAAAGCTAAATCTGTTTCTGATTCAAGTGTCAAAGGTACATGAAGCATTGAACAGCTTGTGTTAATTACAATTTCGGCCTCTGTGATTTTTAGTAAATTAGTGATTAGTTCTAGGCTTATTTTGTAATTATTCTTCCAGATATTCTTGCCATTTACAATACCAGCAAAGAGTGTCTTATTCTTTGGAAAGCCATAGTTTTTAACATAGTCAAAAGTCTTAACTCCCTCCACAAAATCAAGGCCGTAGGCATCAAAATCATACTTTAATAAATCCACATAGATATCTCTCACATCCCCAAAATATGTTTGGAGAAGTACTTTTAAATTATCCTTGTTAGCTAAAATCCTAGTGTAAATATTTTCAAAAAGATCTTTATCTTCTGATGTTAGGTCAGCTACAAGGGCTGGTTCTTCAAGGGAAAGATAGCTAATGTCCTGGCCCTTTAGCTCCTCAATTAAATCAAGATATGCCTTAAGCACTGGCTCGTAAAAGCTTTCAAGTCCTTTCTTTCCTGTAAATCTAACTAGCTTAAAAAATGTATAAGGACCAATAAGATTTAGTTTTGGAGTAATTCCAAGACTATTTGCAAAGTGAATTTCTTCAAGATACTTTTCACTATCAAGACTGATACAAGTGTCATCCTCAATTTCAGCAACAATATAATGATAATTTGTATTAAACCACTTCTTCATGGCAAGTGCCTTAACACTTCTAGTCTCATCTTCAAAGCCTCTTGCCATAGCAAAATATGTGTCTATTTTATTCAAAGATAATTCCTTAAATTTTTTAGGAATTACATTAAAGCTGAAAGCTAAATCAAGGAAATTATCATAAAAAGAAAAATCATTTACGGAAATATAATCAATTCCTGTCGCTTTTTGACAAAGAAGATTTTCTTTTCTAATCTCTTTTGCTGTGTTAATTAACTCCTCTTTTGAGATTTCCTTTCTGAAATATTTTTCTGTTGCAAATTTTAACTCTCTATTCTTTCCAATTCTTGGGAAACCTATAACTGAACTCTTCATAAATTATCTCCTTTTAAATGTTTCTTTAAAGCTTTGCAAATCTTTATTATAAGAGGAGTATAATATCTAAAAAGCTTTAGGTAAAATACAAAAAAGAAAGGGTTTGTCATAAATTTAATTTATGACAAGCCCTTTTATTAGGTATTATATCTATTTCTTATCATGAGATATAATTTTTATTTATTATTGTAAATTACAGATAATTAGCACATTTTCAAAGAAAATCTTAGGCATCCTTTGAATGTCTTTCACCAACTTTTTAAGAATTCCTTAACATCTTCGCAAAATTCTCTTGGATTGGCATAATGAACATCATGACCACAATCCTTTATAATATACATTTTTTTCAATGGTGAATTAACTGCTTCATAATATTTAGAAACACTATCTAGCGGACAAACAAAGTCCTGCTCTCCAGAAATAAAGCACACAGGCATTGAATAATCCAGTCTATCATAGGCATTAAAAGCCAAGGTATATTCAAAAAGTTCATGATTTAACAAGACATATTTTTGTGTATCAGTCATCTGCTTCATAAACCATTTTAAATCTAATATTCCTGCAGAAGGTGAAAAAAGTGCTCGTCCAAACTGGTCTGCTTTTTTAGTTACAGGATGATATTTATCACTTTCCTGTCTTAGGGCAATTAATGACATAATTCCCGGTTTCTTACAATAATTTTCATAAGCTTTTTCAAGGTCTTTTGTATCCATATTAGATTCTTTAGCCTTTTTTAATGCATCTTCATAACTATAAAGATCTCCATCTTCTATAGAAATAAACTGGCCAACGCCAATGTATGCCTTTACTAAATCCTCATGGCTATTAGCATAAACACTGCCAAGAACTGTGCCGTAAGAATGTCCCATAATTATTACACTATCCTGATTTAATTTATCACATACATATTTTACTAATGCATCTAAATCCTCTAAGGACTGACTAAAAGTTACAGTCTTATTTAATGGGTCAGCCTTGGCATTTTTATAATAAGTTCTGCCACAACCTCTCTGATCCCAAGAAACAACAGTATATTCATCAGTAAGATAATCTGTAAAGCAGTAATTCATGTAGCTATCAGCGCCTCCTGGACCACCATGAAGATAGATAATTACTGGATTATTTCTATTTTCTCCCTTAATTGTTACAAATTGCTTTTGTCCATTTAATTCAATATAAGATGATTCGTTTACCCCATGCTTATACATGCTTTTGTGATGCAAATAGTTGCAAGCCCTCATCACTATAACAAATAAAATTCCAAGTATTATAAATGCAGCAATAAGAATTGCAACTATTTTTAGTATTTTTTTAACTGTCTTCATCTTTTTTATTTCCTTAGTTCAATATTCTTTATAGCTTGCTCTTGTAATTTCTCATTTCTTTAATTATCAATCTAATTATATAAGTTCAAGAAATGCCTTTAAGGTCTGGTTTGTGTTCTCCTTTAGATAACAAGCTGCAATGCAGTATTTATGGCTACTGCCATCAATCGGAATCATCCTTATGGAATCTCCAAAGTCAGATAGACTCTGGCTTTCCGGTGCGAAACCTATAAAACCATCTGTAATAATTGAAAACATCTCTGACTCAATGTCATCCACAGTTTTCTCAATCATAGGTTTAAATCCATCTTCTTTTACTCTCTCAAGCATCTTGTCATAGAGATTACCAATAACGTCTTTACTTAGCATAATTAGTGGATACTTGTAGAGTTCCTCGGTTGTGATTACATTTTTATCAAACAAATCATGGCCCTTTCCCACCACAGCCATGTAGCGGCCTTCTTTTAGAACCTTGAATTTCGTGTGCTTGTTGTCAATAAATTCCGTTGAAAAAGAAACCACCAAATCGCAGAGTTCCTTTGAAATGTACTCATCCGCTTCCTTTAAGGTGATGCGGTTTAGCTTTAGTTCCGCATCTGGATAGCTTTCCTTAAATCTTGAGACAATAGGAAGCAGAGCCTGAATATCCACCGGCGAAGAGTAGGCAATGCGAAGGGCTGGCATACTTTCGGTCTTGATTCGATCCATTCGCTCAAGCATGTACTCGTACTGTTTATATAAAATCTTGCTCTCCTCATAGAGGCTTGTGCCTGCCGCTGTGGGCTTTATAGGAGTTTGGCTTCTATCAAAAAGTGATAGACCAAACTGCTTTTCAAGGGAGCTGATAAACTGGCTTAGGGCCGCTTGGGATATGAAATTTTTCTTAGCTGTCTCGGTAAAATTTTTACACTCGTACAAATCGATGTAATACTTTAACTTATCTATATGCATAAAATCACCGCTTTTCCTGAATTTAAAAGAAGTCCTGCATGACTTCAACTGCCTTTACATTCCAAAGAAATACTGTGAAAAACTATTTGTCATAAAAATAGAAATGAAAATCAAAGCTAATAAAATCAAGAGAACAATTCTTTTAGTATTATCTTTTATAGGACTATTTACATAAATCTTATTTCTATTAATTATATTATATATAACATTGATAACGATAACACAAAAAGCAGCTATCATAATGCTATAGAAAATGCTTTCATAAAGGGCAAATGCTTTATAAGCCCCAATTGGAATGTAATCGTCTATATATGCATATAGAAATAAATATCCTGACAAAGCATAAATTAAAATTGCAATCCTAGCAATTGGATGAGGCGACTTATAGCGACGCAACTCCGCCTCAGAAATCTCGCAAGAATCAGATGAAAGCCAATTTTTTAACTTATATAAAATCTCCGGCTGATAATTAGCACTCATAAGCTCAAGGGCCTGTCTTGTAATCTCCCTATTTTTAAGCAAGGCACCATTAATAGCAAGGGCCATCAAAACATTATTTTTGACCAAACCTGGCTTTTTTACATTTTTATATAAATTATAATAATTGAGGTTAAACTTCTCTTCTTCCGGCAATTCTTCTAGCTCTTTTTGTAATTTTGTTTCGTAAATAAATAAACATGAGCTTGCTAAAATAAAAGCCGCAAAAGCGATTATAAATAGCATTAAATTAGCAGTCTTCACAAGTAAATGTGTAAGAATTAAAAAAACTATAAAAAGTATTAATATCGACTTATATTTTTTTAGCTTTGTTATCCTTTTAGCCATAATGACTCCAGGGCTGTCAGGCCTGTATTCATCAATATTTACGTTGCTGTCATTAAAAATATTCTCCATGATTTTTCCTCTTTCCTTTGTGCATGTCTCTTTTTTTCAATGTTTATAAGCACGCCTTCATTATACTCTCAATAATTAGAATAATCACGCTAAAAATTAACAAATTCAAACTAAATCTGCTCTTCGAATAACAAAGCCTAAAGCTAAAGCCACTTTTCTTCGGGTACAAGAGCTTTACAGGCCTGTAATTTAGCAAGTCTAGTCCTATGTGGGAAAGATATCCAACCAGGAAGAAGCCTGCTGCCATCGGATTTATTAGTACTATTGAAAATGTAAATAAAGCCATTCCCATAAACGAATGACTGAAAGTTCTGTGATCCGTTTTATTTGAAAATGCGCAAAGGCCGATAAACAGTGCAAAGCCCATAATGGTGCTAATTAGAAAGGCTATGTAGCTCCAACTTATTATACTCTTGGCTGCTGTGCTAGATATCAGACTCAAAAAAGATGTTTCTTTTAAACAAACAAAAATTTCTGGCATACAAACAAGCCCGGCAAGCACTGGCACTATGGCCAGTGTAGCCGAGATTCCCATGATAATGTATTTTGTTTCCTTCTTACCTGTTCCATCAATATCTATATCCGGAATTATAGCGCCTATGCTAGTGGCACAAAGCCCAAGAACCGTGATTTCCATCGGTGCTGCCAAAGTTAATGTAAGCCCTAGGCAAGCGCCAACTGCAAGGTGAGTATTGGTTTGCATATGGATACTCCTGTTCTGAAAATTTCTAGTAAATATTATAATACTCCAACAATATATAAAACTATATCTTTAGAAAGGTCAGGGCGCTAGCCCTGACCAATACACACATTAATTTACAAATTATTTGTTGTAAGCTTCATTAACTTTTCTATAATCCTCTTCTGAAACTGCCTCTAACCACTCATTGCTTGTGTCCTCACCTTCAACTTCAATTGCTAAGTGTGAGAACCAAGAATTATCTACGGCACCATGCCAATGTTTTACTTCGGCAGGAATATTTACCACAGTTCCAGGTGTCATTAACACTGGTTCTTTGCCCCATTCCTGATAAAAGCCCTTACCACCAACGCAAACTAACATCTGACCACCTGCGCTTTTGGCATGATGAATGTGCCAATGATTTCTACATCCTGGTTCAAATGTCACATTGAATAAAGGAACCTGCTTATCTGAAACTTGAGCAAGATAGCTTTGTCCATCAAAGAATTTTCCATAAGGATTAGGCTCTCCAACTGGGAAGAATATAGTTTTTTCATAAGACTCTTTAGTTTGCACCAAATTCTCTTTGGCTTCCCCGCTAACTTCCTTTGCCAAACTCTCTACATCCTCGCCGTTAACTTCCTTTGCCAAACTATCTACATCCTCGCCATAAACTTCCTTAGCCAAATTAAACACTGCCCAAGCCTTTGGCCAGCCGGCATAAAAAGCTACGTGAGTTACTATAGCTGCCATTTCCTTTCGTGTAACGCCATGATTCTTTGCATTTTCAAGATGGTACTTTAGGCTGCTATCTGTGATTCCTTGAGCCATTAGGGCAACCACTGTAATTATGGTTCTAGTCTTTAAATCGATGTCATGATTGTTCCAGTTCTCGCCAAATAATACATCATCGTTAAAATGTGCAAATTCCGGAGCAATCTCTCCTAGTTGTTGTCTACCTGCTGTCTGAACTATTTTCTCTTCCATAATTTTACCTACTTTCTTATAAATGCTTTATCTTTTTCTGAAATATTTTCATCTGAAACAAAACGCTCCACGCTCATATGAAGGTCGTATTTTTCACGAAGGGCGGCGATAGTTGCCATCATTGGTGAAGCATGATGAATATCAATAGCCTCCTGGCTCTCCCAACTATCTATTAATAGCACAGTTTCCGGATCATCAAAAGATGTGTAATATTCATATCTTAAGTTACCAGCCTCATTTCTAATAACCTCAACTGTACCAGAACTGATCATTTCCTTTGCAAATGCAGTTGCTGCACCATTTTCTCCCTTGTACCTTAAATTTACTGTAATACTCATATTCTACCTCCTTACACCAATAATAATTTTAAAAATGTATAAATCAACTCATAAATTGTCACTTTCACATAGTCTAATTCCACCTTATCCATAGCTAAAAGTTGCTTCTTTGTTGGATAAGCATATGGGTAAACCCCGTACATGTATGGGAAAAAGGCATATCTAATCTCATTTCTTTTATCTTCCTTTATTTTAGGAAAATGTTTCTTTAAACAATCGTTAAATAAAGCAACACTATCTTTAAATACTCTTTTATATTCAACAAGCAGCTCATCACGACTCTTTTCTTCGATTTCATAGAGATTCATTGCAGAAATCTTTAAAAGCGTCTTTCTCTCATCTAAAGATTTTGCTATCTTTTCTATAAATTGCTCCTTAGTTAGTACATTTTCATATGTACTAATAACTTTCAAACTGGCATTCCACTTAAGGTATTCTCTAGTTAAAATTCCTAGAAAAATCTCCTCTTTAGTCTGAAAATAATTATAAATCGAGGGACGTGAAAAGGAAGTTTCTATACTTATATCCTTAATTGTAATCTCATGAAAGCCTTTAGTTTCATAAAGTCTTTCGCAAGCATCCATAATCTCTTCTCGTCTTTTATCGATTGTCTCTTTTAATTCAACTGCCATAATTAATCTCCAATCTTTAGCTTATTATAAGAGTAACGAATTGTTGACAGTGTGTCAATCCATGAGTAAAAATATTTGTTACTTAATTATTCCATCTTCTTTTCCCACATTCTTACAAGATTAAAATTTAAGCTGTCTGCTAGATTCTCTAAATCCTTAATATCATCCTCTGATAGGGAAATGTTCATAGCCTTTAAGGCATCATCTACATGTTCAACCTTAGTTACTCCGATAATAGGTAATGTACCCTTTGCAATTGCCCAAGCAACTGGAATCTGTGCAGGAGATACATCATATTTATCTGATAATACTCTTAATTTCTCATTCATAATTTCAAGCTTATCAAGAACCGGATTATAGATTCTAGCTCTATCAGAATTAGCAGGCATTGGATGATTCTTATTATATTTTCCAGAAAGTGCTCCCTGCTCTAAAACCATGTATGAGAAGAAATAAATATCATTTTCCCTACAAAAATCAAGAATTCCTGAATCCTCAGATGATCTGTTAATTAAACTGTAATGGTTCTGAACCGCACCAAGTCTTAGGCCATGCTCCTTTAAAATCTTATCAGCTTCTTTTATCTCAGATAAATTGTGATTAGAAACGCCAATAATTGGAGCATCTAAATCGCCCTCAAAATACTGAGCAATCTCTGTAATCCACTTAATTCTATCTACTGTATTATGTAACCAGAAAATGTCCATCTTATCAATGCCAAGATTGTTATATTCAATCTCTAACATATCCTTAACTGCAGTCTTTGAAGAATAATTAGCAACCTGTGGTGTGAATTTATCTGAAATCACATAAGAATTCTTATCAAGACCTTTTAAAAAATGTCCCAAGGTCTTCTCAGAAGTTCCCATTCCATATACATATGCTGTATCCCAAAGATTAAGTCCGTTCTCCATAGCTCTGTCAAAAATCGGCTTAAGGCTATTAATACTTAATTCATCACCAAAAGTACCATCATTACCCCAAGCCCATGCACCAAGTGCGATCTTAGCTAATTTTGTCTCTTTCATTATTAGCTCCTTTCCTAAATGTATGGCAAATGTTTTTGTTGACACTGTGTCAATCACAATTTGAATATACAACATGATTGACACAGTGTCAACAGTTTTTTAAAAAAATTTTCAGTCGGAGCTTGTACCCCGACTGAATATAGTTTGTCATAACCCACACCTATAGAATTAAATCACCTTCGGTATTACCACTTCACCATCAGATATAATACATATCCTTCTGCAAAATCCTTGCTAAAAACTTCTTTGTTCTTTCTTCTTTAGGCTTATAGAAGACCTCGTCTGGCGCTCCCTCTTCCACTACGACGCCACCATCCATAAAGATGACTCTATCTGCCACTTCCTGGGCAAAAGACATTTCATGAGTTACGATTATCATAGTGATGCCCTTCTTTGCCACCTTTTTTATAACGGACAAAGTCTCCCCAACAAGTTCAGGATCAAGGGCTGAAGTTGGTTCATCAAATAATATAAACTTAGGATTTAGTGCCACCGCTCTTGCAATTCCCACTCTTTGTTGCTGACCACCTGATAATTGTGAAGGGTAGTAATCCGCCTTATCCTTTAGGCCAACCCAATCAAGACTATCAAGTGCAATCTTTCTTGCCTCCTCTTTAGAACGCTTTTGCACCACTATTAATCCTTCCATTATATTTTGAAGTGCAGTCTTATTATTAAACAAACCATAATTTTGAAAGACAAAGGCGCTGTTTCTTCTAATATCTAGTATCTGCTTTTTCTTTGCCCTCTTTAAATCTATCTCCTCTTCATCAAATTTTAAAACACCAGCATCTGCTCTCTCTAAAAAATTTATACATCTAAGAAATGTTGTCTTTCCAGAACCACTAGGCCCAAGTAAAACCACCACCTCTCCATCATTTACACTTAAAGAAACATCATGTAAAACCTCGTTGTTTCCAAATTTCTTTTTTACATTTTTTAATTCAATCATAATTCCAAACCTCTTTATTATTCTTTGAAGAAAATTTACTTACAAAATGTCCAATATTTTCAATTACAATTCCTATAATCCAGTAAATCGCTGCTGCTGCAAGATATCCTTCTAAATAGCTATATGTCTCCTGACATGGGTACAGAGCTGCTACCATTACTTCTGTAATTCCTATAGTTGATACCAGATTGGTTCCCTTTAATACACCAATCAAGTTATTAAGTAAGCCAGGAACCATGTTTGGAATCATTTGCGGGAAAATAATATTTCTAAAAGTCTGAAGTTTAGTTAGTCCTATAGAATATCCTGCTTCAAATTGAGTCTTGTCTATACTTCTTAAATTACCTCTTACAGTTTCGCTAAAATTGCATGAATAAGCCGCAATTAAAGCTATATAAGCTACAAATATAGGGTTAATATCACTTATTTGCTTATTTATATGAAAGAAATTAGCAAAGTCGTTATAACATGTAAGAAAGATTAAATTATAAAGAACTAATGCAACTGTAACTGGCAATCCCATATATATAGTTACAAATATGGAAAAGAATTTTGAAAAAAAAGGAATTTTATAAAATCTTACAGCACCAATTATTGTTCCTATAATAAAACTCACTACAAATGTAACAAGCATAATCTTAATCGTAACTGGGGCATACAAAAGAGCCTGTTTAAATGAAGTCACAAAATAACTAAAATTAAACCCCATCTAATCACCTTCTTCCATATTGTAATTTCTTCTCTAATAGATAAAATAAAGCTTTTAAAATCAAGCTTATAATGATATAAATTATGGCTACAACAACAAAGCCCTCAAGTGTATGTCCTGTAGAAACTCCCAATGTCCTTGCTCTAGACATCATATCAAGCACTCCTAAGGTAAAAGCTAGTGCTGTATTATGAAAAACGCCAATAAGGTCAACGCCATATTGCGGAATAGCTACATTAATAGCCTGTGGTAATACGATTCGAAATAAAATTTGCAATCTTGTCATACCAATTGACAATCCAGCTTCTGTTTGAACTGTTGGAACTGAAAGAATAGCTCCCCTAAAAATCTCTCCAAGAAAGGCAGCTTCATTTAGAATAAAAGCAATAATTACAAACACTAAAGCGTCTAATCTATTAAGATTTATTCCAAAAGCATTATAAATAAGATTTCCAAAAACAATTGGAATACCATAGTAAGCTACACACATTTGCACAAGTAATGGTGTACCTCTCATATAAGAAATAAAGACAATTAAAATCTGCTCAATAACAGGTATCTTTTTTAATCGAAGTATGGCAAGTGCAATGGCACAAATTGTGCCAATTAGCATTGCCCAAAAAACCATTTTGAAATTTACTAATACATAGGGAGTTATCTGACCTATTCTTACTAAGAATCTATCAATACTAAAATAATCTCCCATATTTACTCACTTTCTGTTACATCATAACCAACCCACTTAATTGCAAGTTCAGATAATGTACCATTTTCCTTTAAAGTTTTTAACGCTCCGTCAATAGCTTCCTTTAATTCACTATTTCCCTGCTTATATAAATAATATGTCTGAGAATTATTAACAGGTTCGCCAACAGCCTTTATCCAATCATTACCATCATCACTATAGTTTGAATTTAACTTAGCTATATCACTCTTCTTTGAAACAGTTGCTCTATCGGCGCCATTTTTAAGTGCTGCAACAAGTTCCTCATCTGTACTGCTATCAGAATTAACAATTATAATTTCCTTGCCTGGATGATCCGCATTCCACTTCTTTAAAATCTGAGTAGTAGCAGATGTTGCACCACCAGCTCGAACTCTTTGTCCTGCCAAATCTTCTAATCCATTAATTTCATTATCATCAGATAAAACCGAAATGTATGTAATATATGATGTATATGATTCATCTGAGAATAGATACTTTGAAGCTCTTTCATCAGTATATTCATATTGATGCGCAGCTACATCTATCTTTCCAGAATCTAAAGATAATAAAATCTGATCAAATGCCATGCTCTTATATTCAAATTCATATTGAGGAAGCAATTCATCAATCGCTGCTAACACATCATATTCATAACCTACTGCATTACCACTCTCATCAATATAGCAATATGGATTATAAGAATTACCTGAACCTATAACAATCTTTTTTACTTCACTTGCTTCTGACTTTGAAGAACATCCTATAAGTAATCCTGGTAAAAATGTAAGTGTTAGTCCTAAAGCTACCACCTTTGTTAATAATGATTTTTTCTTTAAATTTTCTCTTTTAAACATTTTCCTTTTCTCCTTTCGACTAAAAAAATAGAGGTAAGCTAAAATTAACTTACCTCTGGTTTTCCAGTCAGCACTGCAGTTAGCTATCTTCTATTGATGAAAATGTTAACATACATGTGTGGTTGGGACAATTATATAAAATTTATCGTTTGTTTTAGCTTTTGCTTATCGCTAACTATCATCTTAGTAAGTCTAGTGAACTACTCCGACTTAATACTTCGTATTTGAAGTCGGAGCTTCTTGCTTCAACCACCACTGCGTAGGCTATCCTATTGGATAACGAACGTCTTACACAGTGTCCACAAGCGTATAAG
>NZ_JAEEVD010000084.1:0-5463 GCF_016290755.1 Lachnospira sp. | reverse complement strand
TTCTATAGTCAAGACTCGCTCGCGAGTCTTGCGCGCCGGATTCGGGTCTGCTTCAGCAGACAAATTCCTGTCCGAATCCGTGCGCATCCTCGCGGAGCGTTTAACTCAGTCGGAGCTTGTACTCCGACTGAGTTAAAGTTTCTAATTAGTGATGGAATAAACGCATTCCTGTGAAGCACATTGCAATGCCTCTCTTATTACATGTTTCAATAACATTGTCATCTCTAATAGATCCGCCTGGCTGAGCAATATACTTAACACCTGACTTGTAAGCTCTTTCAATGTTATCGCCAAATGGGAAGAATGCATCAGAACCAAGAGCAACTTCTGTGTTACCATCAAGCCAAGCTCTCTTCTCTTCCTTTGTAAATACTTCTGGCTTAGAAGTAAATACTCTTTCCCACTCGCCATCACGAAGTAAGTCTTCGTATTCATCACCAATGTATAAATCAATAGCGTTATCTCTATCGGCACGACCTACATTTTCCTTAAATGGAAGGTTAAGTACCTTAGGATTCTGTCTTAAATACCAGTTATCTGCCTTAGAACCAGCAAGTCTTGTACAGTGAATTCTTGACTGCTGTCCAGCACCGATACCGATTGCCTGACCACCCTTAGCATAGCAAACTGAGTTTGACTGAGTATACTTTAATGTAATTAAAGCGATAATAAGGTCAATCTTTGCTGTGTCAGGAATTTCCTTATTGTCTGTGACAACATTTTCAAGGAGAGCCTTGTTAATTTCAAATTCATTACGTCCCTGTTCAAATGTTACGCCGTAAACCTGCTTTCTCTCGATTGGTTCTGGCTTGTAATCAGGGTTAATCTTAATGATATTGTAGTTGCCCTTCTTCTTCTTGCTTAAGATTTCGAAAGCTTCGTCTGTGTAACCAGGAGCAATAATACCATCAGATACTTCGTGCTGAATAAGCTTAGCTGTTGTTACATCACAAACATCTGAAAGTGAAATGAAATCACCAAATGATGACATTCTATCAGCACCACGAGCTCTTGAGTAAGCGCATGCGAGTGGACTTAATTCGCCGATTTCTTCATCTACCCAGTAAATCTTCTTCTCAACATCTGTTAAAGGAAGACCAACTGCAGCACCTGCTGGAGATACGTGCTTAAAGCTTGTTGCTGCTGGAAGTCCTGTAGCTTCCTTTAATTCCTTAACTAACTGATAACCATTAAATGCATCTAAAAAGTTAATGTAACCTGGTCTACCGTTTAAGATTTCAACTGGAAGCTCTGATCCATTTTCCATGAAAATTCTTGATGGCTTCTGATTAGGGTTACAACCATATTTTAACTGAAATTCCTTCATTTTTACTTTCCTCCATATACTAACAATTATTAATTTGTGTGCTTATTAATAATTCTTGTTTCATACTTACCTGTTGCAATATCGATGTATCTAACAAATAAAGAAACCTTATTATCCTCATTTAAGTTTTCCCATACTGTCTTTGTAAATGTGTCGATATCACCTGATAACTTAACCCATGTAGGTTCTCCCTCATAGCTTGGAAGTGGGTTGCCATCACCCATATATGTGTGGATGTAGTGACCTTCTCCTGCCTGTGGAGCATCATAAGTAAATGTATATCTATTACACTGCTTTGGATTTCCGTTATGGCTCTTTAAGATTGACATAGCATAGTCGTACTTGCCTTCCTTAACTGTCATAAGACCTGAAATTCTAGGTGTGTAATTAGGAGCATCTGGTTCAAATTCTCTTTCTCTTAAAGATTCTTCAAAAGTCTGGCCCTTGCTCATATTATCAAAGATTGTGTCTGTCTGATCACCATTAGTAACTATTGTCTTATCGTCTAATACTCTAACTGGAGCATAAATAATAAGGCTTGGATCTTCTAACTTACTTGGGTCGTAAGCCTCAGTTCTAATGCCTTCGCCTTCTACTGCAAATACTCTATTACGGCTATTCTCACTTCTTCCCATAATAAAATATGCTGTTACAGCGTACTTGTTATCATCAGACATACCAATGACAATTCCTCTTCCTGGATATGAACATCCCAAAAGTTCTTTTTCAAGCGATTTGATTTCCATTTTCCTTCTCCTTAAAAAAAATAATTTATATTTAACCTGCTGGGGGTTAAATCAAAATTAATAGTTGCCTAACAGGCGAATTGATCTGCTCTCTTCCTCAATTCCTCTAAGAGCATTCATAACGCGTTGGTCATTTATATTTCCTTCTATATCAACGAAAAATCTAAATTCCCATTGGCGACCTTCTATTGGTCTTGATTCAATTTTAGTCATATTTAAACCATTATAAATTATATGGCTTAGTAAATTATATAGTGAACCTGGCTCATTGACGCATTCAAAAACAATGCTAGTTTTTTTAGCATTCTTTACGAATGTACGAGTCTTAGATACAATCACAAATCTTGTTGTATTATTGGCCTCATCAGCTATATCAGTCTTTAAGATTTCTAAGCCATATAGCTTAGCTGCCTCCTTACTTGCAATAGCCACATGAGAATTATCCTTATCCTCAAAAATCTTCTTAGCTGCAACTGCAGTGTTTGGCTGGCTGATTTGCTGCCAATCTTTATGTGATTCTAAAAATGATTCGCATTGTGTAAGGCCTTGAGCATGGGAATAAACTGTTGTTACCTTTGAAAGGTCAGTTCCTTTAAGTCCCATAAGAACGTGCTCTACCTTTACATACACTTCTGCGACGATATAGTTATTGTATTCCTGTAAAAGATCATAAACTGCTGTAATACTACCTGTTGTAGAATTCTCTATTGGAAGAACTGCGTAATCCGCCTTTCCCTCTTTAACGGCTTCCATGGCATCCTTCCATGTTGGAACATTGAAATTATCAACATCCTCACCAAAATAATCTAACATAGCCGCGTAGGCATAAGCCCCTGCAACTCCCTGATAAACTACCTTAGCGCCTTCTTTCTTTATCTCATCTACTGCTTCATAAGGTTCTCTTAAAGTCTGACCCATCTTCTCAAGAAGCATATACTGCCCCTTTCTTGAATTGGCCATGATCTGAGAGAACAAGTCAGCAATTGGATGCTTATTATCTTCTTTCTCTACTAGGGACTTAATCGCCTCTAGCTTCTGTCTTTCTCTCTCCGGATCTAGAACCTTCTTACCCGTCTCTATCTTGTACTCTGCTACCTGACTTGTAAGTCGCATTCTCTCCTCAAACAAGGAAACGAGCTGCCTGTCAATTCCGTCGATATTCTTTCTAATTTCACCTAAATCTAACATTTACTACTACCTCCCATGTGTCGCATTTCTGCCTTAGGATGTATTACATATTACACATGCCATTTCATTTTAACTTGAATTTATCTATTTAACAAGAGATATTTTTTATGTTATACTAAAAAAAAGTGAACGTATTAATTAAATAAATTATTTTTTTATAATAAACGGAGGTAGACATATGTCAAAGCCTGTAAAAATCGCCATAGCATCTGCTGTTATAGCAATTGCTCTAATTGGATTTGTAACTTATGCCATTTTAAGTAGCAGGGTAACCTATAATAAGGACAATGCCACAGGTAACACCACCGGCAACTTAAACAATGGCGGCCTTTTTTGTGAATATGATGGAAAGATATATTTTGCAAATGCTGCAGATAAAAACACCCTTTATGTTATGAGTTCGGATTGTACTAATGCAAGAAAGCTAGTGGATGACTCCGTAGCCTACATTAATGTCTGTGGAAAATATATCTATTACGTTAGAAATAACTATTCTCCCGATGCCATTGCCATGGTATTTAAGGGACAGTTATATGGACTTTATCGTTGTAACCTTGATGGTTCACACATAGTGACTATCACTCAGGAAAAATCTGGAATGATAAGTTTATGTGGCAACTACATTTTCTATCATCATTATGACGACCAGACTGCTCTTACTCTTCAAAAGATTAAGATTGATAGGAAGGATAACACCTTTATTAGTGAGACAGAATATAATGTGGCAAATGTTTATGAGCAGAGAATTTATTTTGCTAATGAAACTGAAAGAAATAGGATTTACTATCTTGATACTAAAGACGATTCCCTTCATTTCTTCTATGATGCCAATGCCTATCAGGTAGATTATGAGGGTAATTACATGTACTATATAGACCTTAGTAAAGACTATGCTTTAATGAGGCTAAATACTCAAACTATGGTACTTGAGCAGATATTTGCGCCAAACGATGCCAAGGTTATTAACTATAATGTCTATGGCACCAAGGTTTTTGCACAGGTTGAGGGTGATGGAAACACCACGGGACTTTATAGACTAAACATTGACGGTACTCAAATCGAATACATAGCACAAGGTAATATTACAAATGTGCATTGTACCTCTAAGTATACCTTCTTTATGTACTATGCAGACCAGCAGACTCTTTATAGAGTTCCTACAACGACTACATTTTCTAAAGTAGAAATTATTACAGTAAAATAATTACAAAAATAAGCTACCATATAGTTTTGAACTTAGTGTTCTTTTCTAAATGGTAGCTTTATTATTATATTTATTAATTCATATTATCACTATCTATCAATAATATTATTCTCTCTAATATCAGCAACAAGCTGTCTTCTAAAGGCTCTACAACCTGTTTCATTCCAATACTTCTTCTTTTCAAATTTAATAACTTCATAAGAGCTATCCATAATATCAGAATTATAGCTTGTAATAGGCTCTTTATCAGGATAGAACACAGTAATTGAATTAACGTATTCTGTCATATTAAGTCCAAAGTCGTTGGCAAAACGTCTTGCCTGGTCTTTATTACTAAACATCTTAATATGTGAATAATAACCTACAAGATAAGCAAAATAATTAATATCAAATTCTTCAATCCAATCTCCTTCTGCATTAAATACTACAACAGGGAATCGTCTGTCTTTATTATTAATTAAGGATACCAGGTTTTCAAAATCTTCATTATTATCCACGTATTTAACAGCTTCCTTTAGCTTTTCAACATCGCAAATTCCTATATTATCTGCAATTTCGCCATAGAAGTTAGGTCTAGAAAAAAGAATATTATCTGAATCTCTAAATCTATCCTCTGGTTCTGCATATCTATTAGTCACCTCAAATTCTAGGCGATCCCCATTCTTTCTAATATAGGCATCTGAAATCCAAAGTCTAGTAGCTACATTTGAATCCAAATGAGTTGTATTCTCCACAAATTCAAGCTTTTCCGGATTATAGCTAACCATAACCGAATATCCTGGACTTGTATTAGAATAACTAGCTACTTCTTCTGGAATATCTGTAAATACTTCATTAAATCTTGAGTTGACCCAAGAATAAATAAGATTCGAAGCCTTTCTAAAGGCATCCTCTATACTTAAGTTGTTAAGATCAATATCTGTCTTAGCATGGAATACCTTGTACTGACCTAAGGTCTTAAATGGCTCAAATCTACGACGTCTATTAAAGCTTGCCCC